>JAIRSQ010000017.1 GCA_031255395.1 Spirochaetaceae bacterium
TTCGCCGCCTTCTCCTGACTCCCCATCGGTATCAAATGCCGTTCCTTCGGGAAGCCGTCCGCCCCGTCCGCCCCGATACGCTTTATCACAGGACTATCCGGCGCAAGCCGCTTCAACTCGTCCCACAGCGCGTCAAATTCGCCGTCCGTTATCTCGGCCTCGCCGTTATAATAAGAGGCTTGATACCCCGTTATCAGGTTTTCCAGCTCCGCAATTCGCTTTTCGTTCATATTTAAATGATAATTAATTTTTAGGCGTACGCAGTCCGCCGGAAGCGGCTATCAAACAGGTTCAGCCTAAAAACCGGCCGCGCGCCGCCTTGAAAGCGGGGGCGGAAGCTTTTATTGTCTCTTCGTTTACGCAGTAGGCAAACCGAACCCAGCCCGGAGCGCCAAAACCGCTGCCCGGAACGCCGAGTATCAGATGTTTTTTCAATTCGTTTACAAAGGCGGCGTCATCGCCGCGGCTTTCGGCGGGAACCTTGCAAAATATGTAGAAAGCCCCCTCCGGCTCGATATACTCAAGACCCGCTTCGTCCAGCGTCCGCTTAAAGGCTTCGCGCCGGGCGGCGTACACCGCGGTGTTGGCTTTTATGTCCGTCAATTCGGCCACGCAGCGCTGCATCAGCGCTGGAGCGTTCACATATCCCAAAACTCGCGTGGCATAGACAAGAGCGTCCATCAGCGTGTCCTTGTTCTGCGGCCCCGCCGCGATATAGCCAATCCGCTCGCCCGCCAGCGACAGATTCTTTGAGTACGAGGTCGCGACCAACGAATGCGGGTACGCGCATAGAACGGGGGGCGTAACCGCGCCATCGTACACAAGCTCGCGGTACGGCTCGTCCGCTATCAGGTACGGAAATCGTCCCGTTTTTTTGCCGTGCCGAAGCATAATGTCCGCAAGGGCGGCGATCGTCTCTTCGGAATACACGCGTCCTGTGGGATTATTCGGCGAATTTATCAGCACGGCCGCCGTTTTTTCGGTTAGAGCGTCCCGAATGGCGTCAATATTGAGGTCAAAGCGGGGGGCTGGCGGGACTTCGATCAGAATTCCGCCGTGATTCGCGACATACGGGCGGTATTCCATGAAGAACGGCCTGCATACGATCACCTCGTCATCGGGGTTCAGTATCGCTTTAAGGATAACGTTCATCGCGCCCGCCGCGCCCGTCGACATCACTATATGCCGCCCGTCTATCTCGACATTATGTTCGCGGGACGCCTTCCTAGCCAGCGCTTCGCGAGCGTGCGGATAACCGGCATTCGGCATATAGCCGTGGCTGCCGGCCCTTTCCTCCGCCGCCAGCCTAAGCAGCGTCTCGCGGAATTCCGCGGGCGGCTCCAAATCGGGATTGCCCAGCGAAAAATCAAATACCTTGTCCGCGCCGTGCTTTTTTTTCAGTTCAAGCCCTTCCTCGAACATTTTTCGTATCATCGAGGAATTTTCCATCGCGTCCCTAATCGCTCGCGCTACCGGCATCGCCGCCCTCCTTCAAAAAGGTTTAACAACGGAGTCTGTTCTAAAACTAATTGACTGCGCGCTGACGTTCCCGGCCATAGCCGGGGGCGCGGTTTTGGAACAGCCTCAACATCCGTTATATTATACAAAACTAGGCGTTATTTCCATACCCGCACGGCGCGGGTAAAAAGCAGCGGACGGGTGGCGGAAATTTACTGAGCGTGGTAATGTTAAGGCATGATAATTCGGGCAAAAGCGCCGTTGCGCTTGGGGCTTGCGGGAGGCGGCACGGACATAGCCGCGTACTACAACGTTTACGGCGGAAACGTGCTGAACGCCACGGTCGATATGTACTCGTACTGCATAATCGAACCTTCGGACGAGCGGAAAATCGTGTTCATAGCGTCCGATCTTGAAGTTGCCGAAGAGTATCATGCCGACGCAAATATACCGGCGAATAAAACATTGCCGTTGCATTCGGGCGTCTATAACAGAATCGTCGCGGATTACAACGGAGGAAGGCCGCTTTCTTTCACGATGACGACTTACTCGGACGCTCCGGCAGGCTCAGGACTGGGGTCGTCCTCCACGATGGTCGTCGCCATCATAAAAGCCTTTGTCGAATGGCTCAACCTGCCGCTTGGCGAGTATGACATAGCCTCGTTAGCGTACAAAATCGAGCGGGTCGATCTCAATTTGGCGGGCGGCAAACAGGATCAGTACGCCGCCACGTTCGGCGGGTTCAATTTCATGGAATTCTACAGCGACGAGCGCGTCATAGTGAACCCGTTGCGGCTCAAACGTTGGATACGGAACGAGCTTGAGGCGTCCTTGGTGCTGTACTATACCGGAATATCCCGCGAGAGCGGCAATATAATAAACCAGCAGATAGAAAATACAAACAAAAAAAACAAATCGAGCGTCGATAATATGCACGAGATGAAAAAACAGGCGGTATTCATGAAGGAGGCGTTGCTAAAAGGGGACATGAAAACTTTTTCGGACTGCCTGCTTAGGGGCTGGCTCGCAAAAAAACACACGGCCGATTCTATAACGAACCCGTTTCTTGACGAGCTTTACCGGTACGCGCTGGACAACGGGGCAGAATCGGCGAAAATATCCGGCGCGGGCGGCGGCGGCTTCATGATGATTTACTGCGACCCGCGCAATCGCGTCCGCCTTATACGCGCCATGAAAAACAAGGCCGGCACGGCGCTCACCCCGTCGTTTACCGAGACCGGCACTCAGGCTTGGACGCTCTTTAACCGTTAGATTATGCCGTTTGAAATTGACGCTCCCTGCAAGCTGAACCTGTGCCTGGCGGTTGGCGGCAGGCGGACGGACGGTTTCCATAACATCGAAAGTATATTCGCGGCGTTTTCCCTTTGCGACACGCTAAAGTTTGAGGCAGCCCGCGGCGATGAAAGCGGGCTCGCGGACGATGAAGTCCGCATGGAGGCTGAAGATCTGCCGCCCGTTTTTAGCGGCGCTTTTAGCCTTCGCAAGCTGCCCCCCGAAAAAAACCTTGTCTGGCGCGCGATAAAACTGTTTAAACGCGAAACGGGCTTTAACAGCGCGGTAAAAGCGACGGTTCGCAAGCGCATCCCGCCCGGCGGAGGACTCGGAGGCGGCTCGTCCGACGCGGCCGCGGCGCTGGCTGCCATGAACGCCCTAAGCGGTGCCGGGCTTTCAGTTCGCGCTCTTGAGGACTTGGGGGCAGCCCTGGGCGGGGATGTTCCGTTTTTTGTCCGCGTCGTCTCCGCTTTTTCCGCCGGAAAAAGCGGAGAGCCACTGCGCGCCGCCGCCTTTGTCTCCGGCAAAGGCGAGCGCGTGGAACCTGCCGTATGCCCGCCTCTGGACGCCGTTATCGTGAACCCCGGCTTTGAAAGCGGCACGGCGGAGGCTTTTGCCCTGCTGGACGCTGAGCGCGCCGCTGTTTCCGCTGAAACAGCGGTGTCGCGCCTTTCAAAAATGGATTTGCTCGCCGCCTTGCCGAAAAATCCTGCCGAATGGCCGTTTTACAACGATTTTTTGCCCGTTTTCCTAAAAACGCCGCCTTACAACAAATGTTACTCCGCTATTTTGCGGGAATTGGCGGACAGCGGGGCGGTTTTTAGCGGACTTTCCGGCTCCGGCGCGAGCTGTTTCGGCATATTCGCCGACTTAGGCCGCGCCCAGACCGCCGCAAGCCACCTTTCGGAGAGATGGCCTTTTGCGCGGACGGCAAGCGTTTTGTCCAAACCGCCCGATGATTCCGATTTCTAAAAATCCAAACGTTTCGACAACGCCGCAAACTGCCATAATGCCGCTGACTTTCAGCCGGAAATAAACTATCATTGTTGGCGGAGGCTTTTTGCATGGAAAAAATCGGCATGAAGACGCCGCTTGTCGAAATGGACGGCGATGAGATGACTCGCGTCCTGTGGGAACTCGTAAAAAAAAACCTGATACTGCCTTTCGTGGACTTGAAGACAGAGTATTACGACCTTTGCGTTCAAAACCGCGACGCGACCTGTGACGCCGTTACCGTTGAGGCGGCGCGTGCCATACTGCGGCACAGAGTCGGCGTAAAGTGCGCGACGATAACGACGAACGCGGAACGAAAAAAAGAGTACGGGCTGAAATCAATTTTTCCAAGCCCTAACGCCACAATACGCGGGATTCTCGACGGCACGGTTTTCAGAAAACCGATAACCGCCCGCAACATCAAACCGTCCGTAATTACATGGGAACGCCCGATAGTGATAGGCCGGCACGCCTATGGCGACATATACAGGAACGCCGAAATGTCCGTAGACGCGCCGGGAAAAGTCGAGCTTGTGTACACTGGGAACGACGGGAGCGAGCGACGCGTCCTAGTTGCGGACATGAAAGAAGGCGGCGTAGTCCAGGGCGTTCATAACTACGACGCTTCGATACGCAGTTTTGCCCGTTCCTGTTTTCGTTACGCCCTCGACGAGGCGCTTCCGGTCATGTTCGCGGCAAAAGACACGATTTCTCAGGTTTATGACGCCCGCTTTCGCGACATTTTCAGCCATGTCTACGAAACGGAATACAAGGCCGAATTCGCCGAAAAGAAAATTGATTATATGTACGCGCTTATCGACGACGCTGTCGCGCGTGTCGTCAAGAGCGCGGGCGGCTTCCTGTGGGCTTGCAAGAATTATGACGGCGACGTAATGAGCGACATGATTGCGAGCGCGACGGGCAGTCTTGCCATGATGACGAGCGTTTTGCTCTCGCCCGACGGCTGTTACGAGTACGAAGCTGCGCACGGCACCGTGCGGAAGCACTACTGCCGGTATCGGAACGGCGAAAAACCGGGCACGAATCCCATCGCGCTGATATTCGCGTGGGCGGGCGCTCTCGAAAAACGCGCCGAACTTGACGGCATACCGGAGCTTGCCGAATTCGCCCGGCAGTTACAGGCCGCCGCGTTGCAAACGATTGAAGGCGGCCTTATGACAGGCGATCTGGCCGCTCTGCTGCCGTCCGGCGCGACACCGCTCAACTCGTGGGATTTTATCGATGAAGTCGCTCTCCGTCTGGCCCGTTTCCGGCAGGTTTAACCGGTTTACGTGCGCCTATAGTTTTTAATTTCGGCGCTGAGCCGGGCGGCAAGCTCGTTACGGTTCAGCCTTGTCTGCTCCATCGAATCGCGGAAACGCAACGTTACCGTGCCGTTTTCCTTAGATTCGTAATCTACCGTAACGCAGAACGGGGTGCCGGCCTCGTCCTGGCGGCGGTAGCGGCGTCCAATCGCGCCGCTCTGGTCATAGTCGGTGGAAAAATCCTGCCGCAGATCGTTCCGTATGTCCTTAGCCAGTTCCGCAAGGCCGTCCTTTTTCATCAGCGGCAGGACGGCGACAGTTATCGGAGCGACGCTAGGATGGAAGCGAAGTACGGTACGCCAGTCGTCCTCATTGCCTTTGTCCGCGACCTTCTCCTCGTCATAAGCGTCGCAAAGCAGCATCAATAGCGTCCGTGTCAGCCCCGCCGATGTCTCGATGATGAGCGGCGTGTACTTTTTGCCGCCGTCATCCTGGTCGATGTACTGCAAATCTTTGCCGCTGTACAGGGTGTGCCGCGAAAGGTCGTAGTCCGAACGGTTGTGAACGCCCTCAAGCTCCTTCCAGCCCATCGGGAACAGGTATTCGATGTCGTACGCGCCCTTGGCGTAGTGGGCAAGCTCGTCCTGTCCGTGCTGATGCCAGCGCAGATGATCGATTTTGACGCCGAGTTTTTCGTAGTACGCCCAGCGGCGTTTTTTCCATTCGTCGAACCATTCCGTGTCCGTCCCCGGCTTTACGAAAAACTGCATCTCCATCTGTTCAAATTCGCAGGTACGAAAAATGAAGTTCTTAGTTACTATCTCGTTGCGGAACGCCTTGCCTATCTGAGCGATGCCGAACGGCAGCTTCATGCGGCTGGACTGGATCACGTTTTTATAGTTTACATAGATGCCTTGCGCCGTTTCAGGACGCAGGTAGATGGCGTTTGCGTCGTCTTCGATCGCTCCGATCAGGGTTTTGAACATCAGGTTAAACTTTCGGGCGGGAGTCAGTTCGCCGCCGCATTCAGGGCATTTTTTCGAGGCAATTTCTTCCGGCGAAAGGTGGTCGGCGCGGAAGCGGGCCTTGCACTTCTTGCAGTCGACTAGCGGGTCGGTAAAATTTTCGACATGGCCGGACGCCTCCCACGCGCGAGGGTGCATAAGTATGGCGGAGTCGATGCCGACAATGTTGTCGTTTAGCTGGGTCATCTCCTTCCACCAGTTTGCGGCTATGCGATTCTTAAGCTCCGAGCCGAGCGGCCCGTAATCCCATGCCCCGCTCTGGCCGCCGTAAATCTCGGATGACTGGAACACAAAGCCGCGCCGTTTTGCCAGCGACGCTATCTTTTCCATTGTCGCCGCCCCTTTATACTCGGTTAATTCTTCGGACATATACTCTCCTTAAAATGTATTGCGTCTATAAAAACAGGATTTCATTGACGTTTTAGCGGGGATACCCCATAAAAATTGCTATTTTCGCGCTGCAACGCTGATCATCATGGCACGGTTGAACTGGGCGTCGTAATAGTACGGATTGATGCGCAAAGCCTGATCAAAATCCGCCGCCGCGCTAACAAAATCGCCTTTTCCGGCAAAAGCGAGGCCGCGGCTGTTATACGCTATCGCGTAGTTGGAACAGGCCTTTATCGCCTCGTTAAACTGCAATATAGCCTCGTCGTAAAGACCCTGCCGGTAAAGGGCCGCGCCATGCTTGTTATAAATTTCCGCGACAGGATCGACAGCGGCTTTCCGCTCCGGCGCGTCGGACTCTTTGCCGCGCTGTTCCGTTTGTAACTGCGAAAAGTATCTGCCTTGCAGTCTGCCCTGAGCGTCCGAAGCGGGATCGCGCGTAAAAACCTTTGCGGTTGCCGGATTTAGAGCGGCGGGATTCCAGTCCGGTTGCCGGCTAAGCGTCGCGCTGTTGCGGCTTATGTATGTACGCCCGCCCGCGCCTCCGTCTGCGGAACTGCCCGCAGACGGAGGCGCGGAGGCGCTGTTCCCGTAAGCGTTCTGTTCAGAAACATAAGGCGCGGCGGCAGGGCGGCTGTAAGGCCGGCTCTGAACCTGCGGCGCAGATACATCCTCGCCGTAAGCGTTCTGCTCCGTAAAGAATGAAACCACACCCGGACGGCTGTAAGGATCGTTCTGAACAGGCTGGGCTGACGCTACGCCGTATACGGCTCGCTCCGAAACATAAGGCGCGGCAGGATTGCTGTAAGGCTGGCTTTGAACCTGCGGCGCAGAGTCTGCCGGCGCGACGTTTACAGGGGACGGATTGCCTCTCTTTGCAAGGACGGCGTTCAAATTCTTGATATTATGCATGGCTTCCGCCGAACCCGGATTAATGGACAACGCGTATTCATAATCGGCCATTGCGGATTTGTAATTGCCCGATTTCTCATAAACAATGCCGCGCGCGTTATAAAATTCCGACTTGCCGGGCATAAGCTCTATCAAGGCATTCAAATCCGCGACAGCGCCGGCATAGTCGCCTTGATGCCGTTTATACTGCGCCCGCCCGTAGTAAAAACTCCAGTCATGCGACGTCTGCGCTTCAGCCGCTCCGTAAACCGTCAAAGCAAATGCCGCAAACAGCGCCGCAAACCTGACCCCCATTGTCCGAGTAGCCATTTTCCCCTCCCAAGAGGCAAATTTTTTAATCAATATAACGCAAAACAAAAGATGTTTAATTTTTTATGCCTGTTTTGACAGGCATTAGCAAAAAGTTTTGACCGGCGCGCTCACGCTTAGTTTGCGTAGTAGCTGTCGAACAGTTTTTCTACCGCTTCCTGACATTCAGCTTCAAACGCGCGGTATTTTTTAAGAAAGGCAATCCCCGCTTCGGTAAGACGGGCGTTGCCTCCGCCTTTTCCCCCCTGCTGCCGCTCCGTTACCGGATACATAAGGCAGGTTTCCAGCAGGTTTAGCAGCTTCCAGCCCTTGCTGTACGACATCTGTATGTCCTCGCAAGCCTTGCGGACGTTACCCGTCTCTTGGATCGCCTCGATCAGCTTAATCATGCCCGGCCCGCAAAACGGCTTTCCGTGTCCGCCCGGCGAAGCAAAAAATATTTTTAGAACAGGTTTAATATCATTTACCATAGTGCCTTCTCTTTTTATATCGTTATATCGCCGGAAAATTCCGGTTACGGTCTTATGCTCATCTTACGCTGAATTTCAGCGGCGCGGGCTGGAGGCAACAGCGAAAACCAGTACGGCACAATGGAAGCAGCGCCCTCTGCCTGCGCTATCTCATCGACCTTCCGCATCACGGCTATGGCCTGCTGGTCGTCCATAGCCTCAATGATGGCAACAGCGTTCTGCGGCGGCATGCTGTTAAGATAGCGGGCGTTTTGCTCGATGTTGCGTTCCCGCGATGCCGTCTGCTCGGCAAGAGCGTTCATCGAATTTTCTCGCTCGTCAAGCCCCTTTTGGCGGTCTTCAAGCTCGGCGGACATCTGCTCAATCTGCGCCTGACGCGTCCGTATCTCTTCCTCCTGCTTCCTCATCTCCATTTCGCGCAGATCATAAGTTTCAAGAAGCACGGCAAGCCGCTCCGCGTCAAGGTTCAGCGGCTCCCCGCTAGGCGACGCGCTCTGAGTCCGCGCCCCCAGACCCAGACGCCGGTAGACGGGCGCAAGCGCGGTTTTAATGTCTATCACGTTAAGATAGTCGAACCAGATTAGCCCGCCCGCGGAAATGACGAGTATCAACAACAAAAGCAGCAATGATCTTCCAATGTCGCCGCCCCTCATACAAACTCCTTGCCTTCATCTTACAACCGGCCTTTATAAAATTTCAAGCGCGCCCGCTTCACCCCCGCCGGCGT
>JAIRSQ010000033.1 GCA_031255395.1 Spirochaetaceae bacterium
GCGACAAGGTTACAACGGGGCAGTTGCTTTTGGAATACGACGAAGCCGTAATCACCGGCGCCGGTTACAGCCTTGAAACCCAACTGGTTGTCTGCAACACGGACAGCTTCAAAAGCGTAACTCAGGCCAAAACAGGCGAAACGGCGGTTGGCGATGTCGTGCTGCTTGTAGAATGAGCCTTACGCGGGAGCATGCGCCGCTGTCTTCCTAACGGTCTTTACGGCGCGTTTCCAGGCGCGTTACGGGCTTTGCCGCAATCAATGCCGCAAAGCGGACAGGCGGGCTAAAACGCCCTGCCGTCCGGCTCAGAAAACAAAGGCGTAACGCCGCCTGTTTCCGGCCGTTTCGTCAGAGAGACCGCGGAACAGGGCGATGAAGCTGTCGCCGCAAAAAGCGGCGACATGGCGACCGGATTTTTCATCCGGGGCAATTTCGGCAATAGGTATGCCGCGGCGCATGGCGAGGGCTGTTTTTTCATCGACATCGACGACGAGGATCGAAAGGGCCGCAAAGACGCTTCTGTCTATGGGGCGCAACGCGTCAATTACGGTTTCGGGTTTCACTGACGGCGGCAAACTGAGCGCGTCCGCCAAGGGAAACGTGCCCAGCGCAGTTCTCGTAAGTCCGGCAAGATGGGCGCGGGAGCCTGCCGCTAGGGCAATGTCGCGGGCAAGGGAGCGGACGTAGGTTCCGGCGGAGCAACGGACGCCGAGTCTCGCGAACGGAGGCGAATAATCTGTCAGCTCCAGCTCGTGAATCGTAACCGGGCGGGGCTTCATCTCGACGGACACGCCGTTTCGGGCAAGTTTGTGGGCGCGTTTGCCGTTCACGTGGATCGCCGAGAACACTGGCGGCGTTTGCATTATGTCGCCGCGAAAACGTTCCAGCGCCGCTTCTAAAACTGATTTTTCCGGAATCGGAGCTTCAGCTATGACGCGGCCTTCCGGGTCCAGCGTGTCCGTTTCGTTGCCAAAGCGCACCAACGCGTCGTAATGTTTGTTACAGCCTGTAAAGCAGGAGGCTAGTTTAAGGGCTTTACCGGTAAGGATTGCGAGGAGGCCGTCCGCGAATTTGTCGAGAGATCCTGTATGTCCTACCTTTCCGGAGCCAAGAGCCTTTTTTATCGGCCCTAACGCTTCAAACGATGTTACCCCGGAACTTTTGTTTAATAGGATTAACCCGTCGAACAAACCGCGTTATAGCTTAAGCGTTTCGCCGCCCTCGGGCCACAAAACGTCAATGATTTTATCGACAGTACCGTTCAAAAGCGTTTCGGTAATATAAGCAGGATCATTTATCTTGGCCTTAAGCTCCGCGACGCGACTGGCGCGCACATCCGGCGCGGCGGAAACAATCTCGACGGCGTTGAGCAAGTCCGCTTTTTTGAACGCCTCCGTTGAAATGTTTACCGTAACGCCGATTTTGGGGGTTTTGCCCGTAGGCGTCCCTCTCCCGCTTTCGCCGACGGGCCGAGCCGGTTCTATTTGACCTGTTCTTCCGATTATCATATCAAAATCCTACCTAAAACAATTATCGGCAAAAACCGGCATTTATTGAATAATAAATAAAGCCGTAAGCCCGTTTAGTCATCAATCTTTACAGTGCCTTTTCCCCGCCCAATACGCTTTTTCCCCGATATTCAAGCGCTTTCACCCTTGTTGTTTTCCCCATTCCATACGCTTTCGCACCGATGTTCAGACGTTTTCACCATTGTCCTTTTTTCCGCCCCGGGTCCGGAAACGAATATGGAAAACTCGCCCTTTTGCTCGGCCCGGTTTTCCAATACGCGCAGGACGCTTGCGGCGGAGCCTCTGACGTATTCCTCATGGATCTTTGTCATCTCTCTGCCTACGCAAACATAACGCTCGCCGTCGAATTCGGCCAGATCCGTCAGAAGTTTTACGATACGGAACGGCGATTCGTACAGAACGAAGGCCGAACCGAGCGCTAAAAGTTCTTTCAGTCGGGAACGCCGGCGGCCGCCTTTTGGCGACAAAAAACCCTCGAAAACGAGCGTTTTACCTGTCCCGCCCGCCACGCTGACCAGACTCGCGAAGGCCGAGGGGCCGGGTAACGGCACGACCTTATGTCCGCCCTCCGCCGCCAGCCTTGCCAGAATCGCTCCCGGGTCGCTCAACGCCGGACTGCCGGCATCGCTTAAATAGGCAATATCAAGCCCGCCGTCCAGTTCCCGAACGAGTTTTGCCGCCGCCAGTCTTTCGTTGGCAGCCCTGCACGATACCAGCCTAGCCTTTATCCCGAAGCGAGTCAATAACTTCAGGGTGCGCCTAGTGTCCTCGCACGCTACGATTGAAACCGCTTTAAGCGTCTCAAGCGCTCTAAGGCTTATGTCCTGCAAATTGCCGATGGGGCTTGCGACCATGAATAATGTTGACACGTCCGTTCCGCGATAACTCTATCAGCCTTCCGGCAAAAATTCAATTGTATGTGCCGAAAGCGGGCAACTTGACTATAGGAAGCGTCTTTTCTATAGTTTATCCAAAAGGGGATTCTGTCCGCTCGGGAGCAAACAAGCTTGCTGCAATGAAGCCCCGTTAAGCTTTACGGCGATTATTTTTCAGGAGGAAAAATTATGATGAAGAAAGCGTTATGCGTTATGGCGATGTTTTTGACTGTTTTTTTTACCGCGGCCTGTAAAAGCGGCCCCGTAGCGACGAATTCAAGCACGGGCGCGGTGGCGGCTTTGGACGATGCCGATCCCGCGGACATCGGGGCAATCGGAGATGTGGAACTGGTTGTTATCTACAGCGGTTATACCGGCATAATTCTTGACGGATCTAAAACCTACACGGTTGTATACCGCGACACGCTTACAAAAATAGCGCGAAAATACTACGGTGAGAATAAAGGATATTTCTTTCCGCTGATAATGGCCGCCTCGCAGGTAAAAACGGCCGATCCCGACATGATAATTCCGGGCGAGCGGCTTGTGATTCCCGATTTACAGGCGAATTTGGATGATCCGTCCGCCCGAATGCAGTTGAAGTCGCTACTGTTCGACATAGCGCTTATATACAGCGGCAAGGCTGACGTGACCAGAGGCGACCGCAGGGCGCGGTATCTGAAGGATCGCAACGGTCTTGCAGCGCTTGCGAGGACTCTGTAAGGCGTGTTTCCGGCGTCCGTCCGCGCCTAATTCACTAGCCATATTTTAGGCGTTAGTTTACGATAATGAGCGTATGGAAATCGTAAGTATGCTTCTACGTATCGCGGGAAGTCTGGGACTTTTCCTGTACGGCATGAAGGTGATGGGTGACGGCATCCAGCAGGGAGCGGGAGAGCGGTTGCAACGGACGCTCGGCTTCATGACGGCGAACCGTTTTTCGGCCATCACTACCGGATTTGCCGTAACCGCGATAATTCAATCTTCCAGCGCCACCACCGTTATGGTGGTATCGTTCGTGAATGCCGGTCTGCTGACGCTTAAACAGGCTATAGGCGTGATAATGGGCGCGAACATCGGCACCACCGTGACGGCGTGGATCGTTTCGCTGATTGGCTTTTCGCTTAACATATCGACGCTGGCGCTACCGGCTATAGGCATAGGCTTCGTGATGCGGACAATAAAATGGAAGCATCAGGGGGTCGGAGACGCCGTGATGGGCTTTGGCCTGTTGTTTCTGGGAATTGATTTTCTTACAAGGTCGATGCCAGCGATAAGCCCCGATAATTTAGAATTCCTGCGCGCGTTTGGAAGCAGCGGTTTTCCTCATATTCTGGCATTTGCCGGAATAGGCCTTGTGATAACCGTTATCGTTCATTCGTCGAGCGCGGCTACCGCTATCATGCTGACTATGGCGTTTAGAGACATCATCGACTTTAATTCGGCGGCGGCTATGGTACTCGGAGCGAACATCGGAACGACTATCGACGCGTTGCTAGCGTCGATAGGCACAAAAACCGTCGCGAGAAGGGCGGCCATGGTACACGTCCTGTTTAACGTGATAGGCGCCTTGGTCGCTCTGCTTTTTTTCAACCATCTTGTCGCGCTTGTAAGGCTGATAACTCCCGGCGAAAGGGGCGCGTCGGTGACGACGCAGATAGCCATGTTTCATACGACATTTAACGTGCTCAATACCATCATGTTCCTTCCGTTTGTCAAGCCATTCGCCGCGCTGGTAGCCTTCCTTGTTAAAAACGACGACAAAGAAAAAACCGAAAACGTGTATCACTTTTCATACTTGTCCAGCACTATCAGGGACACGCCCGAATTGAGCCTGCTTAGGGCCAAAAACGAAATACGCGGCATGGCGGCTCTGGTTTTTTCAATGTATCAAAAACTCAGGGATTCGCTGCAAAACCTCAACTCCGAATCTACGGACGCCCTTGTCGCCGAACTGCGCGAGAAGGAGGAATACGCCGACCAGATGCGCGAATCGCTGACAAGTTACCTGATGGAATGCGCCCGCGGACAGTTGAGCCGCCGTTCCGAATATAACGTGTCGCTGTTGCTTCGCATCATAGCGGATTTGGAAGATATGACGGACAGTTGCTACGGAGTGAGCCTATTGCTAGAACGCAGCGTGCGTAAAAACCAAGTATTCAAACGTAAAGAGATGGAAGCGCTGGACCCGTATATGGGGCTTGTAGAAGAATTCCTGAACTTTGTCAAGGAACAACTGGGCGGAAAATTGACTAGGGAGCAGACCATGTACGCGAAGGGAATCGAGGAAAATATTGACCTGTCGCGTAACAAGCTCCGCAAACTTGGGCGCAAGCGCATAGAAGAAGGCGAAGATGTAAAAACGGAACTGTTATTCATCGATCTTGTAAGGCGCATAGAAAAACTTGGCGATTACTGTTACAGCATTTCGAATTCGATGGGATATATGAACGCATAGATGGCGCGTATCTCTTTCGGAGGCCGGTTTGCGATATTCGTATGCGCCGCGCTATGGAGTACGAGCGGACTGTGCATAAAACTCGTTGACGCGCACCCGTTTATAATAGCCGGTATGCGGAGCCTTATAGCCGCCGCCACTATGATTGCCGCCAGGGCTGCCTTCATGCGAAAACCGTTACGCGGAATAGGCGATGCCATAAAAACTCCCGCTTTTTGGGCGGCCGCTGTCGCGTACTCCGCCACGATGATTACATTTGTCGTGGCGAACAAACTTACCGCCTCGGCAAACGTGATACTGCTTCAGTACAGCGCTCCCGTATGGGCCGCCCTTTTGGGCATACCGCTGATAAAAGAAAAGCCACGCGCGGAAAACTGGGCATGCCTGACTTTTGTTCTTTGCGGACTTGTCGTCATCTTTTATGGCGCTCTCGCGTCCGGTTCCCTTGCGGGCGACACAATAGCGCTGGCGTCCGGCGTTCTGTTCGCGCTCAATTCCGTCTGTATGCGCATGCAGAAAAATGCCGATCCCGCGTACAGCATGATATTTTCGCACTTTATAACGGCGGTTTTCGCCGTCCCGTTCTTTTTTACTAGCGCTCCGCTTTTTACAGTCCCGACGGCGGCAGCGGTTTTTTTCATGGGCACGGTACAGATGGGTTTTGCGTCGATACTTTTCGCTTACGGCATCAAACGCGTAAAGGCGGCAGTCGCCATGATTATCGCGTGTATCGAGCCTGTGCTAAACCCGCTATGGGTGTTCGTAGTAACGGGCGAAAAACCGGCGTTAAACGTCATCGTAGGAGGCGCGATAATCGTGCTTGCAGTAACGTTTTCAGCCGTCCGCTCCCGCTAATACAAGAACCCTGCCGCCTTCTGGCGTCTTTTGTAACGCTTGCGTTTGCGCCTGCCAGACGGGGCAATGTCCGGTTGGACGGTTCGTGCCCCATAAAAAAAGCGCCCGCGCAAGCGGGCGCTTAATAAGTTTTACTTGCTGTAGAGCGGCAGTTTGTGGTAGTGAGTGTGCAACAGTTTATGCGCTATCTCGCTACCGGGCGACTTTAAGAATTCGCTGTAAACCTGAGTTATCAGCGGATTCTGGTGCGAGCAGCGAAGTTTGGAGTGCTCGTCGTCCTCGTAGAGGCCGGCAGCGCGTTCCACGCGGATTTCGTCCGTTGCGCCGTAAGGCTGACCGCCACCGGCGACACAACCGCCACGGCAGGCCATCACTTCGATGAACTGCCACGGGGACGGCTTGCCTTCCTTGCGGAGCTCGCGGATCTTGTCCAGCACAGCCTGGATGTTACCCAACTGGTGCGCGACACAAATTTTTATCTTTGTCCCGTCAATGTCGACTTCCGCTTCCTTGACACCTTCGAGACCGCGAACCGGCTTAAAGTTCACATCGCCCAGCTCTTTCTTTGTGATAAGGTAGTAGGCGCTGCGAACCGCCGCTTCCATTACGCCGCCGGTCGCGCCGAACAGCGTCCCAGCACCGGTGTACGGGCCGAGCGGGCTGTCCGCCTCTTCGTCCGCCAGATTCATTATGTCGATACCGGCCTGTTTTATCATGCGGGCAAACTCGCGGGTAGTTATCGCGAT
>JAIRSQ010000132.1 GCA_031255395.1 Spirochaetaceae bacterium
GTGTCGCTCGACCTTGAAATGGCGTTCATCGAGTCCGACCGCGATTTGATAGAGCTTGAAAAAGGGCTCCTTGCCTACATTTTCGAGGAGGTTGCCCGAAAAAACGCCGCCGACCTGGAACTTTGGGCCAAAAACGGCGCGTCCGTGCCGTCCCCCGAAGCCGTCCTTAACGCGCCCACCGTTTCTTACGAGGACGCGCTCAAAATCGCTAACGAGGCGGCCTCGAAAAACGCGGGTGCCGGGAAAACCGGCTCAAAAGTGGGACGCATATTTGACATCAATCCCGATGCAGAACGCTACATCTGCGAGTGGGCGCTGCACGAAAAGGGCATTGATCTGGCCTTTGTAAACGAATTCCCGCGCCGTTCCCGCCCGTTCTACACATTCCCGCTCGACGCGACACGGACGATGGCCTTTGACGCGCTGTTCCGCGGGCTGGAAATAACGAGCGGGGGCCGCCGCCACAACGACTACGCCGCCCAACTCGAAGCCCTGCCGCGTTTCGGCGTCAAACCCGAAAGTATGGAAGACTACCTTTCAATCTTCAAATACGGCTGCCCTCCTCACGGCGGTTTCGCCATGGGGCTGGAACGTGTCACCGCAAAGATACTGGGCCTGTCCAGC
This sequence comes from Spirochaetaceae bacterium, assembly GCA_031255395.1. Classification (GTDB taxonomy): domain Bacteria; phylum Spirochaetota; class Spirochaetia; order Treponematales; family Breznakiellaceae; genus JAIRMY01. Next base: position 625 of record JAIRSQ010000132.1, read on the forward strand.
GTAAAAGAGGCCAGCCTGTTCCCCCGCGACCGCAAACGGGTAACGCCGTAGGAAATGAGAGCTACGCGGTACCGGCAAAACGCGCCCGCTTGACTAAAACGGGCGCGGCGGATATCATTTAATTTAGTTGGCGCCGTACCCAAGCGGTAAGGGAGTGCTCTGCAAAAGCATTATGCATCAGTTCGATTCTGATCGGCGCCTTGACTGACCGCAAGCTAGGAACGCGGTTACGGCAGAGCCGCAACCGCGGCGCCAAATAGCGAAGCCTGTTCCACGGTCTGTACGACGCAAAAACGCGGCCCGTCCGCATTTAGCATAGAGCGCAGTCTGGCCCGTACCGCCTCTTCCAAGAAATGATACATCGAGAATGTCGAGCCTTCGACGGCTATACGCATCGGCGCAAGCGGGTCGCGGGCGCTTCCGCAATGGCTGGCAATAGCGGCAAGCGCGGAGGCTGTTATTAGCGCAGCCCGCTCAGTTATGATCGATTCAAGGCAGATAACCGTCTTTCTCGCATCGTCTTCGTCCGGAGCGAACAGACTTGCTATCGGGCCGCCCGCGACGAGCGGCGCCTGCAAGAATTCGTTAATTTCCTTGGTTGCAAGCCTGTCCATGGCAAGCAGCTCCGCCGACTTTTCAAAGCGCAACAGACCGTCCTTGACGGCGCGTTTTAGTATATGAAGGCTCAAAGGGCCCAAATACGCTCCGCTAATGACTTTTTCCGCGGTATGGACGCCAGGATCCTTTGTCGACGAGTCAAACTCCAGGTCAAGCGCGCCCTGTTGTCCAAAATTGAAGTTACCGGCCTCGCAAACCACGATTTGCGGCTCGTTTTCCGATACAAAACCGATTTTTGGAACGCTTTTTTCGCAATACGCTATATTAAAGCCGGTTCCAAGTATTAATCCTACGGCCTCGTTATCCGTTGCTGGCATGATTTTCGGCAAATTCTGCCCGAAAACGGCAAATTTTGATGGAAACATGGGGGGAATTGTCAGAATTCCGCAAAGCAACGCGGAAACCGTGTCATTTAACAGCGTTATTCTTTCAGGCGTCTTTATCTTGCGGCGGGCAAGGGCTTCGCGGAAACCCTTCACTATCGGGCGGCCTATCATGTCCTTCAACTCTATTTCTTTGGAGAAAGACAGCGGCACGCCGTCTCCGTCCGGTTCGAGTTCCATCGGGTACGAAAAACAGAAGCCTATCCCATCGACGCCGCCGTCAAAAAGCGGTTCGCAGAAGTCTGCGAGGGCGGAAAAAAACTCCTCCCTAGTTAACGGCCCGTTTGAGCCGGGCATGGGCATACCGCGTTTGTCTTCCGTAACGGGTTTGCTGTCGCCGTCAAAACTGATACGGGCAACCCGCAGATTCGTGCCTCCGGCATCTATGGCGAGGACCTTTTTCCCCGCGCCCGTATGCAGCCGCGGACTCAAACCGGAAGGTATCATAGCCAGCGACGAATCGCGCCCGCTAAGCCCGCGCTCCATCGCCACGCGGAAACTCTTTATCAGCGTTCCGCTGTCGCAACATTCGTAGTGGAACCCGTAGTAACGCGCGAAACCGTTTATTTCTGCCAGATTAAAATTCGTTTTCATGCTTTTTGTACGCTCAGTATAGCGCTTTTTTATGACTCGCGCAACTTAATCCGCATGCATGAGCAGTTTGACAAAAATTGAATATGCCGATACGGTTCCGTCCGATTCCCGCTATGAAGCCGCCGATTATTATTGACGAAACATTCGTAGTATGGTATTGTTTTATAATCTAATTCCGATAGGAGGAAATATGCGACTGATTAAAAAAATCACTTTTGTTGCCGCCTTATTTGCGGCTGTGTTTGCAGGTGGGGTGTGGGATGCCCACGGGCAAGATATTCCCGACGATACCGTCCAACTGCCGCCGGTAGAACTGAATGAGGACAAGGAAACTACCGAATTTATCACGCGGGAGCAGATGGACCGGCGCGGCGACAGCGATCTTATAGACGCGATTCGCTGGGTGCCCGGGCTAGTGCCGCTAGACGGGGGAGGCGCGAGGAATGAAGCGGGGTTCAGGATGCGGGGGCTTGAGCAGGCGACTGTTCCGGTATATCTTGACGGCGTTCCGTGGGGCGACCCCTACGGCGCACAAATAGACTATTCCCGTTTTTTGAGTACCGACATCGAAAGCATAAGCATCAACAAAGGGTACAGTTCCATGATGCTTGGGTCCAACAATATGGGTGGCGTTATCGTTATGAGGACGGCAAAGCCGAAAAAACTTTTTGAAGCGTCATTGAAATCTTCGTTTGACATAGACGACGCTCCGTCATACAGCGGAAACTTGCAGACATTCAGCGCGGGGACCAAGCTCGATTTGTTTTACGCCAAGGCTTCTTTTACATGGCGCGATGTTGACCACTGGAGGCTGCCAAAAACTTTTGAACCTTCCGACGACCTTGAACCCGGGAATGGCGGAAACCCGCAGAAAGAAGGCGAAAGGAAATGGTCAAAATCAAGCGATATGAAAGTGAGTGCCCTTTTTGGCTTTACGCCAAGCGAAACTATCGATATATGGGCAAGCTATTCGTATTCGGATTCGAATAAAGGCGTATCGCCGCCAAATGTGGTCGGCACGGACTATAGCGTTTGGGAATGGCCCTATGTCAGACGGCATACGGTAAGCTTAAACGGGGACTGGACCACGGACGACTTTTTTATCCATGCCTTGTTCTTTTTCGACAAGTACAACAACAGGCTTCACCCATATCCTTATTTCGGCCGTGGAGCAAGCGGCGATGACGCGTATAACGCATGGCTCATTGACAAAGCCGATACTTCCGATTACGACGATTATACTTTTGGCGGCACGCTTCAAGGATCTTATAACATCAATAGTTGGAACAAAATAGCGGCCAATTTTGATTTTAAACAATTCAGCCATAAAG
>JAIRSQ010000131.1 GCA_031255395.1 Spirochaetaceae bacterium
GGATGAATATGTTATGGATATGTACAAGCAATTAAAACATCTTGAAAATAATGATATTAATAAAATATCACTAAAAGATTTATATAAAATAATAATAAAACGGACATTAAGAAAAATAATTGGGAAACGGTTATATGAGTGGTTAAAAAATTATCACGGCAAGAAAAACGCCACATAACAGGTCCGTCTACGTTTTACCGCTAAAGCGGTTCGACCGCCCCGATATCGATAAGGCCCCGCTCTTTCAGGGCGTTCACGATTTCCAGAGCCGCGCCGCTGTCCAGTTCCGCCTTGCGTATGCCCCGGAGTATGCCGTCCGGGTCAAAGGCGGCCTCTACCTTCCGGCGTTCCCCGCCTTTCCCCGGCAAGCCGTCCCGGAGCCATCCGGATACAACGATAAGCGCGGCATCCCTGTCACGCTCCCCGGTACTTCGGGCGCTCATGGCAAGCCCCGTTTCCTGATTTACCAGGCAGGCGTAGAAAACGCCTCCCCGCCTGTGCATATAAAACTTCCGGCGCATAGCCTTCCCCCTCCGCAAAACCCGCAGCCGCAGCCTGTCACGCCGTTTGTCACAGGTTTTTGCATAGTCAAGATAAGCATAGCGCCGGTTCTTCCGGTGGCTATTCCGTAATTCCTTATATATAAGGAATTAACTTGCAGCGGCTGATGGGAGTCGAACCCACGTCTCCAGCTTGGAAGGCTGGGGTAATAGCCGTTATACGACAGCCGCGATGAAATGAGTGTAGCAAAACGCGCAAAGTCTGTCTATACTTAATTGTGCGAAGGCAGGGTTTTAGGAAGCGGAGGGGTAATGGAACTACAGAGCGACAAAATTAAGGCGATAGCGATAGATTTGGACGGCACCGTGCTTGGGGATAACGCCAAGCTGAGCGGGCGGGCGCGGCGCGCGCTGGGCGGCTGTATTGCCCGCGGGTTGCGCGTGATCATAGCGACGGGGCGTTGCATGAAATCGGCGGAGGCGTACCGGGCGGCTATAGGGGCAGAGGGGCCGGCTGTGTATTACAACGGGGCCATGACTCTCTATATGCCTGCGCGGGCGACGCTTGAAAAACACACTGTCGGGCAGGAGGCGATCTCATGCTGCGCTGATATTGCCAGGGCCGAAAACATACATTTTCAGGTTTTTATTTGCCGCGGGGACGGCGCGGACTTTTCGGAAACTCTGGTGGCAGAAAAGCCGTCCGACGCGACGAAGGCTTACATGGAGCGCACGGGACTTGATTTCATGTACGGCGACCTTAACGAAGCCATGACAGGCGAGGATTCGGCATACTGCGTAAAAGGGATTTTCATTGACAAGGAAGCGAAACTGCGGCGCGTCCAGCGTCTCGTGCACGAAAGGCTTGGAAACGCCGTCAATACTATGACATCCGCCGATTTCATTCTTGAAGTTCTGGCAGGCGGAGTCACAAAAGCGTCCGGCCTGCGGAGCGCCATGGCTTTCTACGGACTGCGCACCGAGGAAATCATCGCGTTCGGCGACGAAGAGAACGACATCGGGATGCTTTCCTTTGCCGGCTATTCGGTCGCTCCCGCAAACGCGCGAAAATCGGTTCAGGATGCGGCGGATTTGGTTGTCGGCGCAAACACGGATGACGGCGTAGCCCGCTTTCTGGAAAAAACCTTTGCCTTGAGCTAAAGAGCTCGAAACAGAAAACCGTGTTTATACGCGGCGGGAAAGCTCGTCCCGCAATATAAGCGCAGGTTTCTTCATCTTTTTTACAAATCTATCTCAAGGCCGTCGTAAGCGGGCAGAATCTCTGTATTAAGCATATCGTTTTTGTCGCGCCAGCGCGCGCAATATTCGGCGATTTCAGCGTGAAAGTGTTCGTCCGCGATGTGGGTAAAAAAAACCTTCGACAGCCGCGGCGAGCCGATACGCTTTACCGTTTCAAGCGCCTCGTCAAACGAAAAATGAGTCTCGTGGCTGTTCATGCGCAGTGCGCCGAGTATCAGGCACGAGATGTTTTTTAGCAGCGACAGCGACTCTTCGCTTATAAAACTGCAGTCGGTAATGTAGGCAGCCTCAATATGGCCCGTGCCGGAGTTTTCGCGCAACTTCCAACCCAGAACGTCCATTTTTCCGTGCTTTACCGGAACGGGCGTTATGTCAAGGTTTTCAAATGAAAAAGGTCCGGTTACCGTGCGCAGATCGATTCTGGGCTTGCCGCCTCCGCGCTGCGTTTTGCGCCAGATATAGGCAAAACGTTCCCGAATATCGTCCGCTCCACCTTCGCTCACATAGACCCGCATTGGCACTGCCCGTGAAAGCTGGCGAAGATCGTCAAGGCCGTGAATATGATCGGCGTGAGTGTGGGTTATCAGCACAAAGTCGATGTGTTTTATGCAGGAATTCAACGCCTGAAGCCTGAATTCGGGGCCGGTGTCTATGACTATGCGCTCGCCGCTGTTTCCCTTGACATACAACGATGAGCGCATGCGTTTATCGCGTCTGTCGGCAGAAGCGCACACGGGGCAGCCGCATCCGATGACGGGAACTCCGCCGGACGTGCCCGACCCCATGACGACGAACTTCACGCCGAATCATTCTCCTACACGGATAGAATCAAACCACGCTTCGTTGTACAACTCAAGACTCTCGCCGACATCCTCTTTTAACTCGGTATTCGCTAGGTCATCAACACTGTAAAGCGGTTTTTCCCGTAAAAACTCGCGGGCAGGTACATTCGCTGTAGCGGGAAAATGAAAAGTGTCGCAGAATTCGGCGTATATTTCAGGACGGTGTATAAAGTCGATAAACTTGTGCGCCAGATCGATATTTTTCGCGCCCTTTAGTATGCACATGCTGTCGATGTAGGCGGGCCCGCCTATTTTTGGAATAAAGAACACGGTGCTGTCGACCAGTTGCTGATTGTCCATGATTTCCTCGTAGACAACCTCGGCGTACCCTTGCACCACCCAGAAATTGCCGTTCGCGTAGCCTTTGCCAAAGGCTTCCGCGTCGAATTTGACAAGATTCGGCTTCCAAATGTTGTTTACTAGGTCGCGGGCCGCCTCTATCTCGGCAGGATTTCTGCTGTTTACCGAAAATCCTAGCGTAACAAGCGCGTCGCCTAGAACCTCGCGCATATCGTCAAGCATAGTCATGCGGCCCTTCAGATCGACGCGAGAGAATATGTTCCAGTCTTTTTCAAAACTTGGAACCATAGCCGTATTTACAGCGACAGCGGACGCCCCCCAGTAGTACGGTACCGAATATTCCATGCCCGGATCGTAGACCGCTTTTTGCAACACGAGCGGGTCAATATTGCGCAGGTTTGACAGTTTCGATTTGTCTATTTTCTCAAACATCCCCTGTGAAGACATGATCGATACATAATCGCCGGACGGAAAAACAATGTCGTATCCTGACCCGCCGGCCTTTATCTTCGCGTACATATCCTCGTTGGACGCGAATTCGTCATAAATCACGCTAACATTGTATTCTTTTTCGAATTTTTGAATCACAGAATCCGGCGTGTAGTACGTCCAGTTGTAAATGTACAGCCTGTCGTTTTGCCCCTTGGAACATCCGCAAAACAACGCGACGGCGGCAACCGTAATAAAGGCCGCCGTCAAAACGCCGCTTGCGCGCGATGCGGCCTTAAAGTTATGGAAATTAATCACTTTATCCTCCTAAAGTTATGCACGCGTTTTATCATACAGAGAGCGCGGGCTTTTTGCTATAGGAGCGAGGCAGTATCGGCGGCTAGCGCGGCCGCGGCGGCTAACGCGGCGTAAAAAGCCGGATTGATTGTCAGGAAGGCGGATTTAGCGCAGGCTCGCCGAACACTGTGGCGGTGAACGTGTACAGGCGCGCGCCTTCGGCCTTGTACGCCCCCGAAGGCAGTCCGGCCTTTCGGCAAATGCCGTCAAGGTACTGATCCAGATTCCAGCCCAGTTCGACAGGCACCTGCGGCAGGAACACGCCTGCACTGCCCTGCCAGAGCAGGTACAGGCCGTGGACGCCGACCCGCACGGAACGCGGGCCGGCGCATGGCTCCATCGGTGAAAGCGCAGAGATTTCTATGTCACAATGTGCCCATTCGCTTTTTGCGAGCGGCGGGAATCGCGGATCACCAAAGGCGGCTTCAATCGCCATGCTCCGCACGGTCTTTACCAGCGGATCGTCCGAGACGATTCTGCCGATACAGCCCCGCAGCGTCCGCCCGGAAGCTGTTTCTTCATGCAGCGTAACGAACGCTCCGCATTTTTGCAAAAGCACTCCGCCGTATTTTTTGTCCGGTTCCGAGTCCTGCCCATAGCGCGGGGAGCGTTTTTCAAGCTCTGCCGAAACCGCCTCGCGCGCGTTCGCCAGCAGAAGTTTTTTTTCTTCGTCAGTGACAGCGAATTTCAATTTGCGTCGCCTGCCGTGCCTACAGGCTGGAAGTTTTCCAGACAAGGCTGTTTTCCATTCCGTTGATATTTTTAATCAAAGAAAGCCAGTAATCCGCCTCCGCCTGCGACGAGTACGGCCCCACGCGCACCCGGTAATAAATCTTGCCGCCGACATTGCCGTTCGTAACGACAGAGGTTATGCCCTTTGTTTCCAAGAATTTTTTCGCGTCATCGGCGTAAGCCTTCTTGGAATATGAATTAGTCTGAACCCACCAAGACGACGAAGCTTTGACATTTTCGGCCTTTGCGACAGCGGGAGGCTTCGGAGCCACCGGTTTCTGCGCCGGCATTGTTGCCGCTGGCACTGTTGCCGCCGGAGACCGGGCCGCGGCCGCAGGCGGCGGGGCGGACGCGACAGGCACGGCCGCCGGCACTGATACAGCCGTTTCGCGGGGAGCCGGAATCGTAATATAGGTTTTTGTATTGCCGTCGTTTAGCCGCTCAACGCGCACGGCGTCTTCGACGTTGCCGCTTGCGGTTATGTAAATTATGTTTTCCAGAGAGCGTTCGTTTTTGGACAGAACTTCCTCGGGTGCCGTCGTCGTAACCGCCGCCGTCGTAACCGCCGTTGTCGTAGCTGCCGTTGATGTAGCCGCCGCGGCGGTTGTGGCGGGCGACTCCGCCGGCTGTTCAGAAACAGCCGGCGGCCTAGCGGCCGTCGCCGGCGCTGCCTGGGAAATGCCGGACGGCGCCGGAACCGCTTCGGTCCTCGTTACCGAATTATAGTCCCTCGGAGAAAACACCAAAACGGACGCGCCGATAACAATGACCAAAAACAGCCCGACCGCTACCGATACTAACAATAATTTTTTCTTTTCCATAATTTGCCTCGAATCAACCGCGCAAAGCGCTTAAAATTTCATCCAGCCGTTTTTCTAAACGGCGAGGGTTCAATCGTGAATAAAATCCGAATCCGCAGTTGCTTATGTAATAAATATCGGTTTTTTGGCAGGAATAATAAACGTCAAAACGCTGGCTGCCAAACCGCCTCATGATTTCCTTTAACGAGAGTCCGTCCCGTTTCCTTGCCCTAAGCATTCTTGCGATATAAGGGGCCTTTATAAAAATAATCGCGTCCAGCATCGTGAACGCGCACGATTTATGCAACAGCGCAGCGTTGATCGCTCGATCGCGATCGCCGTGCGACGCTATCCATTCTAACGTAAGGCCGTTCACTTCCGGATGGACAATGTTTTCCAGCGCGGCAAGTTCGTCCGGTTTGCCGAAAACGCGTTCGCCCAAGGCCCGCCTGTCAACATGGCCATTCGCCCTCAAAACGCCGCTCCCGAAACGTTCCGCAACCGCCTCTTTCCTGTTTTCCAGAGCGATGTGTCCCAGTTTGTCCGCGTCAAGAACGGCAAACCCTTTTCTTTCAAGAATTTCGCCGGCGAAATTCTTGCCCGCGCAGTACAATCCTGTCAAACCGAGCAACAGCCGTCCGTTATTCATTTATGATGAAACAGTCTTTGTATTCAGCCGAATAGCTCTTCATCCGGGCAAGCGTATTCTCCGCGTCCGATTTGTCGGAGTAAGGCCCTGCCTTGACGCGGTAGCGTACCGCGCCTCTCAAGTCGGACGTAAATATTTCGGCGCGCCCGTATCCGGTATTTTTAAAACTGTCCAGTGCCCGCCGCGCCCGCGCCGCGTCGCTATACGCTCCTATCTGTACCCAGTAAAAGTTCCGCTTGCCGGCGGGCACGAGCGGCGGCGACTTAACGGCGCCCGCGCTTGGCAGAGCCGCCGCTCCCTGTCCGGCCGTCTTGGACGGCTGCGCCGGTATGGCGGGTTTTTGATATACTTCCTGCGGAAGCGCTTTGTCGGCGTACGATCTCCGCCACGGCTGAGCGGGCGGCTGTGAACCCGGCGGCTCAGCGGCGGCGGTTTGCCCGTGAACCCGCTTATCGACGTCCGCCGCGCCCGCGCTTTTTTGCGGTTGCCATTGCGCGGGCTGCTCCGGCTTGCCCGCCGCGTTTCCCGTGTCCGGCCTTTGCGGATAGCCGTTCCCAACCGTCGCCAGTTTGACCCCGCTTGACGAGGTTTCGTACAGCTTATCGATGAACGCCGTTATTGCGGCGCGTATATCATTTATATCTTTTTCCGTAAGCGACGAACTGCAGTCAAGCACAAGATAGACGATTGCCGATTTGCGCTCGTGCGTAAAATCGGCCGTTTTTTCCGTTTCGCACTCGCTGTTCTGCGTCCAGCCCGCGTTTTCACCCGGCTGCGCATACCATTGCCGCACGTTGGATTCTTTGAAATCGCTGTTAAGCGTCAGCGTATAGTAAATGCTCGTGCCGTTCCGTCTGCCTTCTATTCGGCGACCACCGGCAAGAACGATCCCGTAAGAATTCAAAGCTGTCAGACAATAGCTTTTATTGGCTTCGTCCCAGTTTACGCGCGCGTCCACATAGTATTCCGAATAATCTGGGCTTCTAATGCCGCCGTCAAAGGTCAGCCGCACCAAGGTATTCACCGGATAGGCCGGGGTGGAGAACGTAAAATTCATTTTAGGCGTATAGATGTTGAGCCTGTCGGCTATGGCGGCCAGCTTTTCATCAATCTGCGATATGAACGAAAATTCGGCTACATTGTCAGGACTCGAAGCGACAGACTCCAAGGTCTGCGAAAATTCGATATTGCTTTCAATGTCTTTGCCCCGAATCCCGATTGACCATGCGTCGACTTTGACTCCGTCAACCCTCCGTGTGGCCAACTGCCGGCTTATATAGGTTTTGTAAGCCGCTCCCGTGCTCCTGCGCCTGAAATCCCGCTCCTCTATCGGGACAAATTCAGCGTCCGTGGAACTCGTGTCCGTCCCGTCCGTGAAAGTGACGACGGTAACGGAATCGATGTTGGCCGGAAGCGAGCCTTCTTTTTCCATCGCGGTCAAATTGGCGAGGGCCTTGTGATCGGCATAGTACAGGGCGGTGCCGTTGGATTTTGACGGAACATAGCCGCGGTTAAGATATTCCAGCAGCGTCTGCCGTCCGGGCGCGTCCAGCGGAACCAGAGCCGGACTTCCGTCCGGGCGCTGCGTAATATCGGTTACCCTGCCGGAAAAACTGATGATGCCGACATAGATGCCCTCGTTAGTAGCTGAGTGGCGGACTGGACTGCCGCTTAGCCGCGGAGCGCCCGAAGAAGCCGTATACGGCGGCATGAATGAGTTGCCCGCGGCATAAGATACTCTCTGCTCCGCCACATCATCTCTATTTATTCGGACAGACTTGGGACTCTCCAGAATATCGTTTTTTCCGGCGCGCTCAACCTTGTAAAAATATTTTGAAAGCGGCGGTTCTAAATCTTCGTCAAGGTAACTGCTTTGCAGGCTTTCCAGTTCGGTTGCAAGCGTGTATGTTTTTTCTTCAATGTCGAAACGGTACAGTCCCCAGCGGTAGTTTTCGGGCTGTCTTACATCGCTCCAATTTATGGATATTAACAGGGATGATACCGGCGCGTCCGATACCGCTACTGCGGGGTCGCCTGCTCCTCCGGCAAAACCGCTCAACGCGGGCAAGACTGCGAACGCGATAATGAAGATCGGTATCATCCGTTTCCTGTTCATAGAATCTCGATATTATTATCGGAATATAAGGAATGATAGATAAGCGATAAATTACAAGGCTAGGAGCGGCTACAAGGGCAAAATTCTTGCGCCTTTTGGAATCCGCCGCGCTCCCCTTCTTATTTTTTGAAGTCGCTCGCGCTACCATTGGACGATGGCGTTTGTTCAATTTACCGGCGTGTCGCTCGCGTTTGGCGACAGGGACATACTGATCGGAGCGGATATAAAACTGAAAACCGGCTCGCGCGCCGCGCTTTGCGGGGCAAACGGATCGGGAAAATCCACGCTGATGAAGGTGATGGCGGGTATTATACCCTGCGATTCCGGGGACAGAGCGCTCGAAAAGGGAGCGACCATCGCGTATTTACCGCAATCCGGCCTTGTTCACCGAGGAAAAACCCTGTGGTACGAGGCAAAAACCGCGTTTGCGTCCTATACGGCACTGTTTGAACGCCGCCGCGAGATCGAAAACCTGCTTCAAACGGTCAAAACGGACGGCGGAGCGACAAAAAGCTTGCTTCGCGAGGCGGAATTGATTAGCGAAAAGCTGGAAACGGCGGAATTTTGGCGGATAGACAAACGAATCTCTCTCGTTTTACGTGGACTTGGTTTTACCGAAAGCGATTTCACGCGCCTTACGCAGGAATTTTCAGGCGGCTGGCAGATGAGGATAGCCCTTGCCAAGACGCTGCTTCAGGATCCCGACATCCTGCTTCTAGACGAGCCGACCAACTACCTTGACATTGAGGGGCGGGCGTGGCTGGAACGGTATCTGCGGGAATTCGACGGCGCGTTGCTGATAGTCTCGCACGACCGCTACTTCCTAGACTCCGTTGTGAACGAGGTGTACGAACTGTTTCAGGGACGGCTCAGGCGATGGGCTGGAACATACACGGAGTACGAGACGCTCCGTCGCGAGGAAATTGAGGGGCTTGTCGCCGCGTACAAACGCCAGCAAGAGGAGATCGCTCGTGCCGAGGACCTGATACGGCGTTTCCGCTACAAGGCGGGCAAGGCGGCTATGGCGCAGGAATTAATCAAGAGACTCGAAAAAATGGAGCGTATAGAGATACCGGAAAACCTTAAAAAGATAGCGATAACGCTGCCGCCGTCCCCGCATTCGGGACGAATCGCGCTCAAATTGGAGGGCGTCGGCAGGAGTTACGGCGAAAAGCGCGTGCTGTCCGGACTCGACTTCCTGCTCGAGACGGGCGAGCGGCTGCTTGTCGCGGGCGCGAACGGGGCTGGGAAGTCCACGCTGCTACGCATAATAGCCGGAGCGGACAATGGCGGAGAGGGTAAGGTAACATACGGAGCGGGCGTCGTGAG
>JAIRSQ010000181.1 GCA_031255395.1 Spirochaetaceae bacterium
CTCGGCACGATAGCGGTCATCGTTGTTTTACGCCGGGTCGCGCCGCGCATACCGGGAGCGGCCGTGGGCGTGCTGGTATTCACAGTGATATGCTATGTCTTCAAACTGCCCGTGATGACGATAGGCGCTACGTTCGGCGACATAACGGCTACGGTGCCCAAGCTCGAATTCCCCGCGATAAGCCTGGCTACGGTGCGCGATGTTTTTCCCGACGCGTTCACGATAGCGTTGCTCGCCGCGATAGAATCGCTGTTATCCGCAGTGGTGGCTGACGGCATGACGGGCGACAAGCACAACTCCAACACGGAACTGGTAGCGCAGGGTATCGGGAATATCGTGTCCGTAATATTCGGCGGGATACCGGCAACCGGCGCGATAGCCCGTACCGCGACGAACATCAAATCCGGCGCGGTAAGCCCTGTTTCCGGCATCGTCCATTCGGTCGTGCTTGTTTTGTTCATCCTGTTCCTCGCTCCGGCAGCCTCGCAGATACCGCTCGCCAGCCTTTCCGCCGTTTTGATGGTAGTTTCGTGGGACATGAGCAATTTGGGACGGTTCATCCGCATCATAAAGACCGTCCCCGGGAGCGATGTTACCGTTCTGCTTGCGACATTCGTGCTGACCGTGCTGGTAGACCTTGCCTTTGCGGTGGAGATTGGCGTCCTGCTGGCGGTATTCCTGTTCATGCGCCGGATGGTCGAGATAGCGGACATCAAGTTGCAGAACAGCGAGGTCATCGGAGCGCTTGCGATGAGCGACGCGGAAAAGAGCAAGGAGCGGAGCGTCAACGCGCTACACAACAAGGACATCGAGGTATACGAGATAGCGGGCCCGTTTTTCTTTGGGGTGGCGGATATGTTGCAGAGCACGCTGCTTCGCCTTGCCAAAGCGCCTAAGGTCATAATCTTGCGCATGAGGGCCGTTCCGGCGATAGATTCTACCGGCATCGCGGCGCTCGAATCGTTCCTGATGAACTGTAAAAAGCGCAAAATACGCCTTGTCATCACCGAGATATGCAGACAGCCCCGGCTCGCGCTCGAAAAATCAGGCTTTATGGACGACTGCGGGCAGGAAAATTTTATCGACACGCTGGAAGATGCGCTAACCGGCGCTCGCCAGTTGACATCCTGAGGCGAGGCGCGAAACCCGCTAACGGGTTTACTTTCGAGCGGACGCGGCTCGGGCTAGGTGGAACAGAATGCTGTAAATCAGAAGCAAAACTGCGGCGGAGGCGAATATGGCGGGCGCGATAAACGTGTCCGGTACCGCTCCGCGAGAGAAACCCGCAAGATACTCCGTTATTTCATTCGAATTGATAAACACTCCGAAGGCCAGAACGCCGCGGAATGCCAGCAGTTCTAATAAAATGTTCACAAACGGCCATGAGGACGCCTCTAACGCGAAACCAAGCGACACTAGAAGCGCTGTCAGCGCCAGTACCCAAGAAAAAAACGCCGCACCGCCTTCGTCAAAACGCGTCGCCATGCGCTTCCCGCTTATTGAAAGGTCGGAGAGAATACCGCCGAGTATCCATAAATTCCCGCGCCGGAACGGCGCGGGCGGCAGGCCGATTGTTTTGCCGTCCGTTTCGGCCGGACGTTTTTGATAGATCAGCGGCCTGCCTTCTATCGATACAACGCGGCTCCCGTCGGCATTGGACGGCCTGTCGAGCAGCGTTATCACCATTTTTGGGCGGGAAAGCATCAGCCCCGGCCGTCCAAGCGTTATATATTTTATCGCCAGCGGCGGCGCGTTGATGCCGGACGCGATGTTTAGGCACTTTGACGCGCCAAAAACGAAGGCTCCCGCAAGCAGTATCGCGGATATAAATACGAGCGGCGGCGAAAAACCGTGTCTATGTCCGTAATTTACCGAAAAAATGACAGTCAAGTACAGTGCGAACGGCATTGCCCAGATACCTTTTTCGGCGATATAGCTAAGCGTTATGCCGCTTTCAGGCGGTATTTGGCTCGCGGCGTCTATCCACGCGCCAAGAAAAACGCTTGCGGCGGCAATTATGAATACGAGGGGAAACCATAAGCCGAAAAAACACAGGAATCGCGCAAAATTTTTCATGGTAGTGCCTTTATTCTATCACAAAAAACTCTAAAAGTACACCTCAATTGCAATGATGAATGATGTTGCCAATCGATAGTTGCGAGTCGGCCTTGGGGTCAGGCCCCTAGGTTTCGTCATTGCGAGCGAAGCGAAGCAATCCAGCGCGGGTATTGCTCGACGATGGATTGCTTCGGCACTTGCTTGCCTCGCAATGACGGCGGCTTTCACGCTCCTCGCAAGGCCAATTCGCAATTCCCAATAGCCAGTTCATCCCTCATTGCTCACTGCTCATTACTCATTGCTCATTGCTCATTGCTCATTAGACGGTGCCGCTTGGAAACGAAGGGGGAATATGGTACGCTGGGACGGATGAATGCTCTCCCGATTGACGCGGAAAAGCGGAAAGAAGGTTGCCGGTTTAGGCTGAAGGAATTTGAGGGACCTCTTGATTTGTTGCTTTACCTGATAAAGCAGAACAGCGTGAACCTTTACGACATACCGGTTTCACAGATTACCGATCAATACATGGAATATGTCAGTTTTTCGGATAACATCGGGCTTGACGAGTTGTCGGATTTTCATGTCATGGCGGCCACTCTGCTTTGTATCAAGTCGCGTATGCTGTTGCCGGTCGAATTTGACGAAGGGAACGAGATTGAAGATCCGCGGCAGGAACTTGTTGAGCGCCTTATCGAATACCAGCGGTTCAAGAAGCTGTCGGAACTGATGGAAGAAAAGGAGCGCGAAGCGGAATGGGTCGTGGAGCGGAAGAAATTACAGCATATTCTGCCGTTTGACGACGATGCGGCTCTTTGGAAAAAGGCGGATGTTTGGGAACTTTTGAACGTTTTTTCCGGTCTGACAGCCCACCTTTCAGGCGAACGCGTCATGGATCTGCGCGAGGAGGTTTCGATTAACGAAAAGATTACGCTGATCGCGGAACTCGTTGAAAGGAATAGCGAGTGCCGTTTTACGGAACTGCTTGTGCGCAAAGGTTCGATGATGGATGTCGTTTGCGCGTTCCTGGCGATACTCGAAGCGGTCAAGAACCGGCTCGTTACGATTTATCAGCATAGGCTGTTCGGCGACATCCTGATACGCGGCATAGAGGTGGAACAGGAAAGACCGTCCGAATCTCTGCCGGAGCAAAAGGAATAACGTCATGGAAATTGATACGGAAGACGGTTCGCCGGACCGCTCCGAACCTCGTCAGGCCGGTCTTTTTGATACGGTCGCGGCTTGCGAAACCGAGGGAGCGGCGGATTGCGTGAAGGTTCCGGACGGGGCGGAGGCGCTGGTAGAAGCCGTTTTGTTTCTCGAACCGGAGTCTGTCGATGAAAAACAGATATCCCGCGTCACGGGTTTTAGCGAAGCTGAGGTTGCGGCGACGTTAGAATCGCTGAATGAGCGTTACAGGCGGACTTGCAGCGGTATCGAGATAGTAAAGATAGGCGGCGGCGTTACGCTAATGCCGAAAAAAGAGCTTTGGGAGGCTCTGAGAGAGCGTTACGGACGCAAAAATTCGGCCAAACTTTCACGCGCCGCTATGGAAACGCTCTCTATAATAGCGTATTCCCAGCCTATAACCCGCGCCGAGATAGAGGCGATACGGGGCGTACAAGCCGATAACATGATACGGCTGTTGCTCGAGCGCGGGCTAATCCGCGAGACTGGCAAAAAGGACATTGCGGGACGCCCCGCGCAGTTCGGCACAACGAAGGAATTTTTGAACCTGTTCCGTCTTGAAAGCATAGCCGACCTGCCCCGCATGGACGAGGCCGATGAGGAACGTTTTGAATAGCAAATTGCCCGGCGGCACGGGCGGAGACGTGGCGGTGCGGTTGCAGGCGTACCTTGCCCGCGCCGGGGTCGCCTCGCGGCGGGCTTCGGAGAGGCTGATTGCGGCGGGCAGGGTAAGCGTAAACGGCGCTGTTGTTACGGAAATGGGGGCTAAAACGCTTCCGGGCGATATTGTATGCGTTGACGGGCAACCGGCGCGGCCGGAAAGCCGCCGGCATTACATCGCGCTAAACAAGCCGCCGCTCTATTTATGCAGCGCCGGGGACGCTGAAAACCGTCCTCTTGCCGGAGACTTGCTGCCGCCCGAAATCCAGGAGCGGCTTTACAGCATTGGCCGCCTTGATTACCGTTCGCGCGGCCTTATCCTGTTTACCAACGACGGAATGTTTGCCTCAAAGCTTGGACACCCAAGTTCGAATATCGAAAAAGAATACATCATCGAGGCGTCCGGCGCGATAGACGGCGGTGTCGCGGACAGCTTTTTGGCGGGGATAGAAATTGAAGGAACGCTGTACCGCGCTATTGAGATTGAGCGGCTTGGCCGAAAAGCGCTGCGCGTCGTGCTGATAGAAGGCAAAAACCGCGAACTCCGCCGCGTATTTTCGCATTTCCGCCTGCATCCGGTGAGTCTGCGCCGTATACGCATAGGACCCGTCCGGCTTGGCGATCTGGCTGAAGGCAGGAGCCGCCCGCTAAGCGCCGCCGAATTGGAGGCGCTGGACAGATCCGTCTTGCGGCCCGCCGTTACTCGTAGTCAAAAATGAACATATTCAGCGCTATCAGTGAATTGCCGGACAGCTTTAGAAATTTTACATGGTATATCCAATAGTCGCCGTCTCTGTTTAAACGCCGAATTTTGCCAAGCGCGGCGATCGGCGTGCCGTTTACGTTGAATTCGATCTTTAGAAAACTGTCCGCCTTTATGTTTTGTTTTGCCATTATAGCGCAGCCGCTTTGCGAAACATTCAACATTGTTCCCGTATGCCGCGGATTTTTTGACAGTACAAGTTTTATTTTTGTTTTGAATTTTACCCTGACTTTTTTTGTCACAACCAGATAAAAGCCGCACGCGATATTTGTCTGCTTGCGCCGGAATCTGTGTATGACGGCTTCTTTGCTTCTGTTTTCATTCATGACGAGAAAATACTCTATGGCGTTTCTTATTGAAAAGAATTCCAGCATTTCGCGCTGTACGTTTTCGGGCGGCGTTTCGCGTAAAACAATATCGCGGGAATGTTGGAAACACGCGTCCATCTTGGCGCTGTCGCGCAAAATCTCTAGCGGATCGCCGCCGCTAAAACTTAGTATTTTTTCAAGCTTTTCCGCTTCCGCCTTGTTCAAGCCCGAATTTTTTATGGCCTTGTAAAAATTCGGGTCGCCGCCAGGTTTGCGCGGTTTTATTATATCTACGCCCTCGCCTTTGAAAACCTTGCTTTCTCTGACCTTTTTTGAAAGGTTCATATAAATAAGAAGCGCCACAAACAGCGCTAATGAAATGAAAAAACCGATTACATTTTTTGGATCCGTAGTTATTTCAAATTCAGTTAGAGACTGTAGCATGTAAAGCGAAAATAAAAACATTTAATATTCCTTTAATTGGCGGTAATTTTTTCTTTCAACGTAGCGTATATGTCTTTTATCCGCGGCGCTATTTCATACTCCGCCAGATCGCCGCACAGTACCATGTCTTTATTTTCGTAAGCCGCTAAAAATTCTTTCAACGCCGATTTGAATTCATCAAACAACTCCGCGTTGCCGCAAGGTTTTTCAATCATGGCGTATTTCAAAAAAGGAAGCAATCTAAACAATTTTTGCGTAAAACCGGAAAACCGCTCAATCGTTTCAGCCGCCCGCCTGTCGTTTCCGGTTTGAAGATCGAGCGGCAAGTCCGAAAGTCGGCTAACGTATTCGTTCAGTCCGTCTTCCATCGAC
Source organism: Spirochaetaceae bacterium (assembly GCA_031255395.1). Classification (GTDB taxonomy): domain Bacteria; phylum Spirochaetota; class Spirochaetia; order Treponematales; family Breznakiellaceae; genus JAIRMY01. Next base: position 5,791 of record JAIRSQ010000181.1, read on the forward strand.
AGAAACGCCGCAACCGGATTTTCAGCTTCAGCCTCCCGATCTTTGACTATGCCCGCCGCTTCCGCCGCGATTTCGTCCGAAAACCTGCCTTTCAGCAAATCGGAAAGCGGCTTGTCGTACCTTGCGATAAACGCCGCGGCGGGACTTCCCCGCCATTGAGACTCGGCCTCGTTCCTGTCGTCTCCGGCCCTGTCCCATGAGCGGAGGGCGGCGCTCAGCGCCGACAACGCGTCCGCGTACATCGCCGCAAACGGCGCCGTATCTATGCCGAGCGTCGTTATGTCCCGAATTTCGCGGTTAAAAAGGGCGTCCATATCGTCCGCTCCCGCCCTAACGCCGTCAACGGTTACGCCGCTCAAGCAAAAACCGCTCTCGCCCGCCCATTTTTCCAAGCCGGAAAGCGCATCGCCAAGAGTTTTCTCGTTCTCTATCTTGATGTCCGCCGCCGCGCCGTCAATTATTGTTGTCATTATTACTAATGTATCGGCATTTCAAGCGGACGAATGAATATGAGC
>JAIRSQ010000004.1 GCA_031255395.1 Spirochaetaceae bacterium
ATCCTGCCCGGACTGCTTCTTTCGCTGTCGATGATAGTGTTCGGCGTGATAATCACGTTCAAAACAAAGATACCGCTGGAAAGATTCAGCGCAAGGCGTGCGGGACGGGCGATAAAAAAGTCTTTCTTTGAAATAATGTTGCCAGTTCTGCTCGTAGTCGGGTATTTTTCCGGCATATTTTCGCTCGTGGAGATCGGCGCGGCGGCGCTCGTCTATATATTCATCATCGAAGTCGTAGTATTCCGTGACATCGCGCTGCGTGACATCCCGAAAGTCTTTGCCAAAGCGCTACCGGTAACGGGCGGCATCCTTGCGATACTCGCGCTGTCGCAAGCACTTTCGTACTACATCGTTGACACGCAGGCACCAGAAAATTTCGCTCGGTGGGTGCAGGCCGCCATCAAATCAAAATGGCTATTCTTATTGATGCTGAATCTGATGCTACTCGTCACGGGCTGCCTCATCGACATTTTTTCGGCGATAATGATCGTGTTGCCGCTGATCGCCCCGCTCGCCGCCGCCTTTGGCATCGACAGCGTACACCTCGGCATAATATTCCTGATAAACATGGAAACTGGCTTTCTAACGCCGCCGGTCGGCCTCAACCTGTTTCTGGCAAGCTATCGGTTCAAAAAACCTTTTGTCGAAATATGCCGCTATGTCGCCCCGTTCCTATTGATACAACTGGCGGTAGTCCTGATAGTCACGTACGTTCCCGGTCTGTCTCTGGTCTTTGCCCGCCTGTTTTAGCAAGACGGGAGCGATTGCAAATTCGGCGTATTTTGCGGGAAGAGGGCTGTCCCAAGCGTGAAAAATTTTAACTTGAATTTATCGGCGTTCCGTGATAGGATATATTAAATCTTAATTAGAGAGGTGTTATATGGCATATGTAATTACAGACGAATGCGTTAATTGCGGTACCTGCGAAGATGACTGTCCATCCGAAGCTATTTCGGAAAAAGACGGCATTCGTTGGATCGACCCCGAAAAGTGCGCCGACTGCGGCACTTGCGTCGACTCCTGTCCCAGCGAAGCTGTAAAAGAAGCCTAGCTGCGCCATAAAGGGCCGCGGATTTGTGTCCCGGCCCTTTTCGCCGCCAACTTTTGACCTTCCCGCCCGCGTTTCCAAACCGTTTGCCATGAAAATCTGCCTTAAATTGTTTGTTACCGCCGTTTTGATACGGTTCCTTGTCGCGCCCGATACTGTTCCAGCCGATGAAACCGCCGCCCCGTTGCCTTCGATTGAACGGCTCGATATACGTGATGTCATTTTCAAGCAGTTCCTTAACGATGTCGAACAGGGCCGCAAGGCGGCGCGCGCCCCGTATTACGCCGAAAACGGGACAGGAGCGGAGTCCAGGGCTGAAACCGTGGCGCGACATCTTACGCTTTACTCGTACTCCCCCTCCCCCGATGACAATTTTTTCAGGCTTGCGGCGCGATGCAGCGTACCTTACGACGCCATCGCAACGCTAAACCGCCTGTCCAGCGTGCCGGATTTTCAGTCCGCCAATGTCCGCGACGCGCTGATACTGCCTTCCCTGCCGGGCATATTCATCCCGGAAAATCCTGAAAGCGACCTTGAAAAACTTATTCTGTCGTCCAGAGGCGACGGGGCAGGCGCGGCGATCACGATAAATACGCAGTCGGGCAAACAACGGTTCCGCTTTATTCCGGGCGACAGCCTTACTCCCAACGAGCGGGCGTTCTTCCTTAATCCCGGAAAATTCCGCTTCCCCCTCCAAAAATTTACGGTTACAAGCGGCTTTGGGCAGAGAATAAGCCCGATAAGCGGACGGCGCTCCGTTCATAACGGCCTTGACCTGGCCGCGCCGAGCGGAACCGAAGTTTACGCCGCCGGTGACGGCGCGGTAATCGAAGTGTCCCAAAACCCCGTCTACGGAAACTATATCGTGATCCGCCACGATAACGGCTGGACGAGTCTGTACGGCCACCTTTCCTCAGTAAAAGCGGGCTTGCAATCCTACGTTACTTCCGGTACGCTTATAGGATATGTGGGTTCGACCGGACTATCTACCGGACCTCATCTTCATTTTGAACTGCGTCAAAACGGCGAAGCCCAAAACCCGGCAAAATTCCTTGGCGGCGTTCCGGATCGGCAATAAAAACAAGAAAATGCGGAATGAAAAGGGAGGGAGCCGTAAAGAAGCCGGGCTGTAAAGCGGGCAAAGGGAATTAAGGGAAAGACGAGAGGGGCAAGGAGAGATGACGGTGAAAGCGGCGCATGAAAGGGAGGGCGGATATGGCGGCAGGAAACAATAAAACATATGAATAGTATCAAAATTTATACCCACAGATGTATTTTTGTCCTTTTATTTCTTCTGAATTCGGCGCTGTACGCCGAAAGAATCCGCATACAGGTCAAGGACGTTATCGAGGTGAGCAGCGCGGAGCCGCTTGGCATTTCGTCTACGCTTTCGTATAACGATTCGGCGCTGATACTGTTACAGCGCGACACGCGCTTTATCCGCGGCGTAGAACTGGAATTGACCGCTCCCCAGTCATGGCTGCCCCATAGCGGCAGCGTTGCTTTCTCTGTGTACTCAAATCTTGACAGAGTCCCGCCTTTAGGCCAGGCGGATGTTGAATGCACCAGCCTGTTATACGAACCTATCCCGGACAAGATACAAACCGTTTACCAGATACCGTTGCGCGACCGGCACGGACTGCGAGGCACGCCGTATCTGAAACTGTTAAATACGCCTGTGGCACCCGAAAGTTTTCCGCTAATTTTTAGACTGACGCCTAACATGAAAGGCTGGAGCAAGGAAATAGAGGATATGCGTTTCCAGCTTACAGTTAAACCTGTTTTCAGCGATGAAGGCGCGTTGCTCATCAACGTTCGCCGCCCCGATTTCCTGCCAAACGGCAGCTTTACCGCGCTGATCGACGATCAGGCGGTCAAAAATCCTAACGAGGAGATACTGCTCAAAGAGGGCGAGCACACTTTAACCCTTATTTCCTCCGACTATCGCACGGAAAACCGCCGCTTTATCATTGAGCGCGGCACCAGCCTTCAACTCTCCGTCAATCTGCACGATCTTACGCCGCTCGTCATATTCGAAGCGCCGGAAAACGCCCGCATTTTTATTGACAATTCCCCGGTCGTGCCGACGAACGCTCCGCTGGCGGTCGACCCGGGAGAGCATACATTTCGCGTCCAGGTAAGCGACTACTCGGTTGTAAAAACCTTGGTCATAGAAAAAGGCAAAACCTACCGTATAGCCTTTATCGTCGACATGCGTATTGCCGAAGAATGAGCGCCGCAACGTTTCAGGCATACAGGGCGGACTTGCCGGACAACAGTGTCGGATGGCGGGATAATCGTAAAATGAGGATTAGCGTTGACTGCCGGATGATAGACGCGAGCGGTGTGGGTGTGTACCTGAAGGGGTGCCTGCCGCATTTTCTTGAGACTGGGAACGATTTCCTGCTGATAGGGGATGGGCTGCGGCTTGCCGGGATGGCGGATAGGCCGAATGTCAGCATAATTGATTGCGGGGTCAAGCCGTTTTCGGTGGCGGAGACTTTTTTTCCGCCGCGCCGCCTGATTGGGGCGGTGAACGGGACGGATGTGTTTTACTCGCCGTACTTTAACATACCGGCGGG
>JAIRSQ010000119.1 GCA_031255395.1 Spirochaetaceae bacterium
ACTTTTCTTTGCAAGCGGTTTATCTCGCGATTAAGCCGCTTGTTTTCCGTTTTTAACTGCTTGATGACACGCGCTGCCTCTTCGGGGGAAAACTCCGTCCCGTCCGTGTCGGACGACAACGACAATGCCTTCAAAGGCATGGCTGATGGTGTGGCGGAAGGCGTTGTTGAAATCTGTTCTGTTTCCATAAGTTAAAATATACAGGCTATCAGCGTATAGTTATGTATGCCGTTTTTAAGCCCGCCGTCTTCGTTTACAGGGCATATCTCCCCGCCAGAATAGCATATCTGATATGGCACTATACCATCAACTTTTTCGATAACCTTTTTAAGTTCGTCATCATTCTTCGCTCCTAGCAGGACCTGGCGGACGAGACACGAATAAAACAATATGCCGTTGATGTTTTTTTTAAGCGATATTTTCCTAAGTAATTTTTCCGTCGTTTCCATAATTCCGTTATAATTAAGACTGCAGGGCGATATCTCTTTTCCTTCCGGCATCTCGCTACCGAAAATCGCCACTCCTTCATCAGTGATGCCATACAGGGCGCTGGCAGTAGGGTTCTCGCTACCGACCATGAACGGGATAAGGTACAGCGAATCCTGATTTATGCTGGAGTGAGGAAAACCCTGCCGCTCCAGATAGGCTGGTACACTCATATCGTTGATTTTATACACGAGGCACCCCTCGGATTTTGTGATTATCCCGTACTGTCTCTGGATGTTCTGTTCCGGTATGGAAACCATGCAGAAATCAGGATGAATGTTGCCGGAAATCAGCGCGAGAACCGCCGATGACCCGTCAGCCGTGCCGTTCATGATGGTAAGGTTGTTACTATGGTCAGCAAACGGGCTGCACGACAGCGTACCGAAAACGGGCGTGCCGCCTGCCGCCTTGAAGACGGCGCTAGTCATCGCGTAGCTGCCAATCGGCACGATTATCGGCGGGTAGCAAAGAGCGAAAACCGGTTTTTCCGGCAGTCCGCCGGCAGCGCTGTTATAGGCGGAAGCAAAAGCCTCGTCCGTGTTGTCGGCTGTGATCGTTTCGCTCCGCGCTATCGAAAAGTTTACGTCGTCCGCTGTAAGCACGGAAAGGCTAAGCAACGCGGAACCGAACACGCCCCGCGCCGCGCCGGCGCGGGTGGTTACGCCGACCGTGTCAAACGGCAGCCGTTTTGCCAGCTCCTCTACCACTCCCGATTCGACGAATTCGGGGTCGCAGTTTATTATACCGAGCGAATTTGCCGCCAGATTGCTTACCGGTCCAAGCTGCCCCAGAATTTCATCGACAGCGTCATCAGCCTCGTCGACCTCTTCGGTACAGGCCGTCAACATTTTTATCATCGCTGAATCCCTCGCGCTCCCCTCCCCCGCTATTAAATGATAGTCTATTCGGGAGCGTTTTTCAAGCGGTATAGTTATAAAGATGGGTAACGGCAAATTAACAGTGACGGAACTTACCGGCCTGATAAAACACAGACTGGAGGACGGCTTCGGGCCGCTCTGCGTGGAGGGTGAACTGTCAAACAGGAGGCCGTCCAGCGTCGGTCACCTTTACTTTACGCTAAAGGACGCGGGCGCGGCGATTTCCGCCGTGATGTTTCGCAACAGCCTGCCGCGGCTTACGTTTGCCCTAAAGGACGGTATGCTGATACGGGCAAAGGGACGGCTGTCGGTCTACGCTCAGCGTGGGACGTACCAGCTTGTATGCGAGACGCTGGAGCCTGCCGGGACGGGAGACATCCTCGCGATGCTGGAGGCGCGAAAGCGCGCCCTCGCCGCCGAAGGGCTATTTGACGAGAGCCGGAAACGGGCTATCAGACGGTTTCCGGACACTGTTGCCGTGATAAGTTCGCCGTCCGGCGCCGCGTTGCAGGACATTCTTAACGTACTGCGCAGGCGGGCTGCCGGCCTTCGCGTGGTGATACTGCCGGCGCCGGTGCAGGGAGCGGAGGCCGCCGCCGTCATAGCAAGGCGCGTCGAACAGGCCAACCGCTGGAACATCGCCGACACGCTGATCGTGGGGCGCGGTGGCGGCTCGCTTGAGGACCTGCTGCCTTTTTCAGAAGAATGCGTCGTTCGCGCCGTAGCCGCGTCTAAAATCCCCGTGATAAGCGCCGTGGGACACGAGATAGACTGGGCACTGTGCGACTTTGCCGCCGACCTTCGCGCCCCAACGCCGTCCGCCGCGGCGGAACTGGCGAGCGAGAACCGCTCCGACACGCTAAAGGCCGTCCGTTCCTTCGTGAACAACCTTTATGAAACGGCGCGCGGACGCTTCTCGCGGGCGCGGGCGCTGCTGCGTCCGTTCAGCGCCGAGTACCTAGAGCGACAGTTCCGCGCTATCCTTCAGCCGCGTCTGCTTCGTTTCGACGACGCTAAGGAAGCGCTGCTCGAAGCCGCCGCCGAACGTTCCGCCGGCCTTCGCCGGCGCATAGAGCTTGCCCGCGCCACGCTCGAAGCGGCCAACCCGGGCAAGGCACTGGAACGCGGCCTAGCCCTCGTAACAAACGCCGCCACCGGCTCTGTTGTCCGTAGCGCTTTCGACGTAAAGGCCGGAGACGTTCTCCGCATAAAGCCCGCCCTCGGCATGATAGACGCGGTTGTAACCGGAGCGACGGACGGGAGATAGCGGGCAAGCGAACCGCCCGCCGCTTTCCGGCACTGGCAAAGATTCGGCTTGGCAGGCGTGACAGGGGACTCGAAACCGCGGTTGATAGCCGGCCTCAAAAAATGAATAATAAACATATGCGCACTCTTTTTTATTGCCATGACCTTTGCTATGCCTATGACGACAGTATCGTGCTGAGCGGCCTTGATTTTTCGGTCGTCGAGACAGACTATATCTGCATAGCGGGAGAGAACGGCGCTGGCAAGAGCACCCTTGTCAAGGGGCTGCTGGGGCTTATAAAGCCGGCCTCCGGCGCGATAAAGGCGGACAAGTCGCTTCGCCGCGGAACCGGCTACCTGCCGCAACAGACGGCGGCACAAAAGAATTTTCCGGCTGGCGCGGAAGAAGTCGTGCTTTCGGGACTTATCGGACGGAAAAAACTGCCGTTCTACACGCGTTCAGACAAAAAAACGGCATACCGAAACATGGAACGGCTGGGCATAGCGGACGCGGCGGGCCGCTGTTTCGGGGAACTGTCCGGCGGACAGCAGCGTCGCGTCCTTGTCGCAAGGGCACTTTGCGCGGCGGAAAAACTTCTTGTGCTGGACGAACCCGCCGCCGGCCTTGACCCGCTTGCAGCGCGGGAAATGTACTCGCTGCTTGAAAATATAAACCGCGACATGAAGATGACGATAATCATGGTATCGCACGACATCGCGACTGCCGTAAAGCACGCTAACAAGGTTTTGCATCTGTGGCAAAAACAACTGTTCTTTGGCAGTGCCGGCGATTACGCTAACAGCGGCATCGGCAAAGCCTTTTTAGGAAAACAGGAGCAATAAAAATGATCGGCGTTTTGATAGAAATGTTTTCGTACACGTTCCTAGTACGCGCCTTTACCGTGGGGCTTTTGGTTTCGCTGTGCGCGTCGCTTTTAGGGGTAAGCCTCGTGTTAAAGCGCTATTCCATGATCGGGGACGGGCTCTCTCACGTCGGATTCGGCAGCCTGGCGGCGGCTACGGCGGCAAACCTCGCGCCGCTTGCCGTTTCGATACCCGTTGTCGTGGCGGCGGCCTTCCTGCTGCTTCGCCTTAGCGAAAACAGCAAGATCAAAGGAGATGCCGCGATAGCGATGATTTCTACAGGCGCCCTCGCAATGGGCGTCGTGGTAATATCGCAGACAACCGGCATGAACACGGATGTCTGCAACTATCTTTTCGGCAGCATTCTGGCGATGACAAAAAGCGATGTCATCCTTTCCGTGGCGCTGTCGGTTATGGTGCTGGCCATGTTCATCGTTTTTTACAACATAATTTTTTCAATAACGTTTGACGAAACTTTTGTTCGCTCGTGCGGGATCAACACCGGCTTTAACAACATGGTCATCGCGCTGTTGACGGCTGTTACCATCGTTTTGGGAATGCGGATGATGGGAGCGCTGCTGATTTCCAGCCTGATCATATTCCCCGCCCTAACTTCGATGCGCCTATGCAAAAGGTTCAAAACGGTAACGCTGTGCTCCGCCGCGGTTTCTGTCGTATGCTACTTTCTGGGACTCGTGATTTCGTACGTTCGCAATATTCCTACAGGAGCGAGCGTAGTTATTCTGAATATCTTTACTTTCATTCTGTTTTCTGGTATAAGGTTTTTGGTTGTGCGGGCAAAGCGGGGCCGCAAGGCCCTCCGCCAAGCGGGATAGAGCGCGGGCGCTTTTGTCCGGCATTCGAGGGAGGTTGCTATGAGAAGGAGCGTTTTTTCGGGAACCTTGTTTCCGCTCGCGCTGGTTTTATTCGCGCTGGCCGGAGTTTTGTCCTGCAAGAATAAAACGGCGGCGGCGGACGGCGTTAAGCGGACGGAAGCGGAAGCGGCGGCCAAGCCTCTCCTTGAAATAAAAGAAAAACTGTTCATAGCGCAGACCAACGACATCTACCTTAATCCCGAAGAGTACATGGGACGGCGTATAAAACTGCAAGGAATGTTCAAAACCGACTATTACACGGGAAACGAAGAGCCTTACTGTTTTGTCCTGCGCTACGGGCCGGGATGTTGCGGTTATGACGGCACCGCCGGTTTCGAGGTGAAATGGGCGGATGATGACAGGGTCTACCCGGCGGAGGACGACTGGGTGGAGGCTGTCGGCGTTCTTGACTCGTACGACGAGGACGGCTACCCGTACATCTATTTGTCGCTCTCGTCCCTTACCGTGATGGACGAGAGGGGCGCGGAAACGGTGTTAAACTAGCCCATCGCCTTCCGCGCCGTTTACGGCGGAAAGCGGTTCACTTCTGGCGGTATGTCTCCAAAAAACGCCCCAGCCTGCCGAGCGCTTCGGTGAGCGTTAATACGTCCGGAAGGAACACGATACGAAAATGATCGCTCTGCCGCCAGTTAAAGCCAGTTCCCTGCACGAGCAAGATATGTTCTGCCCGAAGCAGGTCGAGTACGAAGCGCTCATCGTCCGTAATATTGAACCGCGCCGTGTCTATCTTAGGGAAGCAGTACAACGCCCCGGCGGGAGTCACGCAGGACAGTCCGGGTATCTGCCGGATCAGTCGCACCACGGCGTCGCGCTGTTCCAAAAGCCGGCCTCCGGGCAACAGAAAATCTTTTATGCTCTGATATCCGCCAAGCGCCGTTTGGATGCCGAACTGCGCCGGCACATTCGGGCAGAGCCTCATGCTGGCAAGCATAGTCAGCCCCTCGCGGTAGCCTTCCGCTGCCCGCTTGTTGCCGGACAGAACCATCCAGCCGGAGCGGAAACCGGCGGCGCGGTATGCCTTTGAAAGCCCGTTGAAAGACACGGTAAGCGCGCTCCCGTCTATGCTCGCCATCGGAATATGGACGGCGTCGTCATAGATGATGCGCTCGTATATCTCATCGGCAAACACTATCAGTTCGTGTTCCCGCGCGATCTCCGCTATGCCTTCAAGTATCGAACGGTCATAAACCGCGCCGGTCGGGTTGTTCGGGTTTATAACGACGATCGCTTTGGTAGCGGAGCTCACTTTGGAGCGTATATCATTCAGGTCGGGATTCCATGCTGATTCCTCGTCGCAAAGATAGTGAACGGCCTTGCCTCCGGACAGCTTAATCGCCGCCGTCCAGAGCGGGTAATCGGGCATGGGAACAAGCGCCTCGTCTCCGTTATTCAGCAACGCCTGCATAGCCATCATTATAAGTTCGCTGACGCCGTTGCCTATGTATATGTCTTCTATGCCTACGCCGGGTATGCCCTTGGTCTGAAAATCGTGCATGATCGCCTTGCGGGCCTGAAACAGCCCCTGCGAATCGGAATACCCTTGAGCGTTCTGCATATTGATGATGATGTCATGGATTATCTCGTCGGGAGCGTTGAAGCCGAACTGGGCGGGATTGCCAATATTAAGCCGGAGAATGCGAAGCCCGTCGTTTTCAAGCCTGATAGCCTCGTGCAGCACGGGCCCGCGTATATCGTAGCAAACATCGTCCAGTTTCGATGATTTATCAAACGTCCGCATAGAACCCACGTTAGCGAATTTTAAGCGCCTGTTCAAGCCGCTGGGCTTGGGGAACAGGCGGGATCAGTAAGAGACAGAAACCCTCCAGCCGAAGTGCCAGCCGCCGGCGGAGGACGCTCCGTCAGCGCCCGAAAGTTTTAACGCTCCCAGAAGATTGAAGGTCAGTTTCAGCGGGAGCACGGTAATGGGAACGATCGAAACGGCGGCGCCCAGGCTGAATAACAGCGAGTGGAGGAACAGCGGGCCGCCGTCATAGGCAGGCGCTCCGTGTTGGCGGCCTGAGTTCTCGGCGTACAGCCAGCGATAACCTAAGCCGGCGAATATTCTGTTAAAATACAGGTGCGACAGATTTTTTTGTATTTCAAACGATACCGGGCTAAAGTCGAACTGTCCGCCCGCGAGCCGGTCGTACAAATAACCGTAGATCCGGACGGAATATTCGCTGGGAGCGATGTTGTCGAAAGCCGACGACGAGTACGACGAGGAATGGCCAAGGAAGTTGGCGCCTTCCCTGTCGTACATGCCGTACAGCGAAGCCTGAAACGCGAAATTCCGTACGACGGGAACGGATTGCAGGGCGCGCGGCGATTCGAGGCTTGCCGTAAAAACATTTTCAAAGCGCGGGAACGAGGTTTCGCCGGACAGAGACTTTCTGACGTAAAACAGCTCGGAAAAGCCGTTGCCGAACCGATCCCACGAGGTAAGAACGCGATTAGAAAAATTAAGCCCGCCCGAAACGGAGTACTCTTCCTCGCGAACAGGCCAACTGTACGGGGCACCGCTGTCCGTTTTCCGCAGACTTGAGTCAAACGAACGCCATGACGCGCTGAACATCCCTGTCGCCGTTATCGACAAACGTTCGTTCCACAGCGGCATTCGGCGCGAAGCCTGAATGCCGGCACGGGTTTTTCGCATTGGCGTACCGTTGTCAAACGTGAAAATGTCGGCAAATTCCATTGTTACAGGCAGCATAAAGTTGAAATTCATCCATGTAACGCTGACGGGCACGAACTCGTGCCGAAAATCGTATCCCGCCCCAATAAAAATAAGGTTCTGGTCCGTCGGATCCGAGACAAACGAAAAAAGCCCCGCTCCGTCAAGGCTCAGATCCCCGAAACCGCCCTCAGCGTCAAAAATGTTTTGGGTTCCCCAAAAAATCGAGCTTGTTACGGGGCTTACCAGCGGGAACGGCAGCCACAGGTTGAATGGGTTGAAATATTTTATCGGATTGTACGGTTTTGAGGCGGGAACAGGCTGTCCTCCGGCATCGCCGATCCGCCGTTCCGCCATAACCGGGTCCTCCGGCCAAGGAATCATATTGAGCGGGACTTGCGCGGCGGAGCTTTCAAATCCGGCGGCGGACTGCGGAAATGCCATAATCCTGTCCCAGACAGAAAACGCCGCGCCGTAGTACACATTGCCTCCGGACGATACCGGGTAAAAAACGCCGCCGGAAAAATCCTCGCCGCTGAAATAGGCGGTCGCGGCGCCAATATCGTCGTCGGCGCCGACGCCGTTTCCGTCGATATTTACCGCCACAGAAGCGAGTTTGTACATCCTGTCATCGCCGTTGTAGGAAAAATAGAGCCTGCCGCCCGAAAACCGCAGTCCCCGCATATAGCGCCATAGCTCGACCTCTCCCTCAGTATCTCCGCGCAGCGAGCAGACCGTCTGAGTCTTATAGTTGAAAAGCGAAAGTTCCCTGACGCCGTTTTTTGCCGAAGTAAAGGCAATCCATTCGTCATCAAGCGGGGACGGGTTGGAAAACAGCAACGTTTCGCTCCCCCGCAGCAGAATCTCTTCGTCCGCGCCGTTTTTATCGCCGCCCGCGCGATAGACAAGGCTGGCGTTGTGCGTGTCGGATCTGAGCGCGACGACCCCGTCCCTAAAGTAGCGTGCGTTATACAGGCCGCGCCATTCGCGCCCCGTGCGGAATCCCGTCTTCGCTCTGTACTCGACCGCGACAGCGCGAGAAAACTGTCCGGCGTTCGCCCCGAGTCTCCGGTATCCGGAAACGAGCAGCCGCTCGCCGTCTTCCGACACGTCTAGAGCGTAGGCCGTACCGTCTATTTTAGCCGCCGTCTTTGTTTTTTGGGTCGCCGTATCGTACGCGACTATTTTTCTTGCCGCGCCGTCTATAAAAAACACTTTTCCCGCCGCGGCGGCTATATCCTTGATCAGGGCGTTCCCGCCATACACGGCGGGGAGCGGATTCTCTTCGACGCCGTCCAAGGCGAGACTCGCCTTGAAACCGTTCCAGCAGTCGACGATTGAAACGCCGTAAACTCTGTTAAAAATGTCATAAAACCCGGACCTGTAAACAAACGGGGAGACATAAAAACCGCCGCCCATCGCCCGCCACAGTTCGCCGTACTTTGCCATCCCGTATTTTTTCTGCAAATACGCGCTAAAGAGGCCGCCGTAGTAATAGTAAACATTTCCCTGCGGCGGCAAATCCCACACGCCCTCCGCCTGAAACGGCGTCTTGAACCTGTTTTCAATTATGTCTTGCCTGAGCCGCTGTTTTACGAGCGGGTCATTCGCCCGCCCGGTACCGTCGAGGCTCTCGAAGCTGACCGCCGCGCCCTCCATCATGAACCACGGGGCGGTAAGCCCCGCCGGAGTCACCCACCCGCCGAAAACGCGGTTTAGAACCCTGGCTGCCCGGTCTCGCGTCGCTCCGGTAACGGCGTGCGTCAGTTCGTGCAGGAACAGCGCCTCAAGCGAATCGGTAAAAACGGTCCATTCCAACGAGGCCGGCGTGTCAAAAATAACGATGTGCGGGTACGGCAACGGGTTCATGTAGCCGTTATGCTCGTCAGTTTCACTTGTTATAACGACAGGAATCACGCGCTCGACAGCGATTCCCGTCAGAGCGGACACCCTGTCATAGACGGCGTCCGCCCGCTCCGCCAGCCGCCGCGCTGTCCCAGCGGAGGCCTCCGAATAGATAAACTCAAAATGTTCCGTCCGCAACGCGCGCAGGGTTGAAAATGGCTTAAAATGCTGCGACGCAAGCGGGGAAACGGCAAAAAACAGGAAAATTGCCAGCGACAGGGCGGCTTTTATTGAGGCGGGGGCCATTCCCGCGCGGTCTGCGGCAAACAGCCGCTTCACCGTCGCGCCTCTCTGCCTCCGAGCCGCCGTCGCGGTCTCCCGTTGCCGCCAACCTCGGGGCCACCGCCTGCCCGCCGGAATCCCTCCGCCGTAACGGTCATTGCGGCAACACCCGCGCCGCGGGCGCGGGCTGTATTTCGTAGCTCACGGGATGAAAACCGAAAATACGCTCGTAATCCTCGAATTTTTTTTGATACTCGCCCGCGACATCCTCGCGAATGAAGGCGTAGGTACAGCCGCCGAAGCCTTTGCCCGTAAGACGCGAGCCTATTATGCCGGCAGTTTCCTGCGCTCGCTTCACGAGCCAGTCTGTCTCCGGGCAGGAAACTTCGTACATATCGCGAAGGCCCTCGTGCGAATGGAACAAAATACGGGCAAACGTTTCCCCGTCGTTTTCGGCAATCGCCTTTTCCGCTTCGCGAATACGCGCTATTTCCTGCACGACAAACAGGCACCGCCGCCTGACCTCCTCGTTAAGCGATCCCATCAGATCGTCCAGATCGGCGACTGTATAATCCTTGAAGCTAAAACCCTGCCGTTTTTTGGAAAGTATCTCGAATCCTTTTTCTATATCCTTGCGGCGCAGTCTTAGCTCCGATTCGACATCAATCGGCGGGACGCGGGAGTCAAAAAGCATGATCTTATACTTGCCAAACGGGTTTTTTATGCGCTCGACTTCGAGTTTTCCCTCGTTTATTGCCAAAAAATGGTTTTTTTTCGCGTTCATGACGCATAACAGCTCGATTATCCTGTTTTCTGTCTCATAAAAATCGGTATGGGCGGCGGAAATACGGGCCATAAGCTCCCTGTCGCCCAAATTCGGCAAAAAAAAGCGGCGAAACGCCAGTGCCGAAGCGACTTCAGTCGCCTGAGGGGACGCAAGGGCAAGATGTCTGGGTATATCGCTAAAAATCGTAACGTTTATGCCACTGACCTTGCAACCCGCTTCGGCAAACAGGTACAGGGCTATCTTGATATAGTTTGCCCACCGGTCCTCGCGTTTGTAACGCAGGTTGGCAAGCGTGGTGCGCTTGCGCTCGCCGGTATCGGCAGAAAAAAATCGCAGTGAATTGTCTTTACGCAGGCTTGCCGCCACCTTAACCGTGCGGTCTATGGCCGAACTTAAATAAAGCGCGTCATTCAGTTGCCCGTGATCGCCTAAATAGTGCAGGCAACCGGGCGCTTCGCCCACAATGATCTTGTCGTCCGCGCTGGAGGCTATTCCGTACTCTTTGCGGTGTATTTCAACAATATCCGTCATGCTGTCAACCTCTCAAGTGTAAAACTTCGTTCCCTGTTAGTATTAAACAAACAGAAACGTATACGGTAACAGATTTTAACGCAAAATTTGCTTTTATTCAAGAAAAAACGGCGAACGCCGCCTCATCGGCCAAGCCCGCCGCGAATGAAATAACATTGACAAACAATAAATATGTGTTGTAATGATTTCTATGAGTAACATAGACATATTACCAATACAAAAGCGGATTTAGGCGGTACTGCCGGCACCGAACGAGTATCAAATACGGCGCGGTATTTGCCAGCCGAAGCAAAATCGATAGGGCATGGCGTAATAAGCCTGATAAGCCGCATTTCCGGAATGTCCAGGCAAACGCTGACGGAGGACGTGAAAGAACCGGCCCGCGCCGACGGAGTTATGCCTGAAGGCAGGAGCCGCAAAGCCGGCGGCTGGCGTAAAACTGTGCGTGAAACAAGGGTATGGATACTGGATACGCTTGAAGAACCGGTTTCGGCCCGTACCAAAGGCGATCCGATGACGGCATTGGACTTGTTCGACAACCCGCATCGAGCACCGCATAGCCAAGCTCCGAATGAAGCCGAATCCGGCAAGTTTGCGCTCCGTCTGCCAAAAACGTTCCATGCCCGTACGTTTATGTAAGCCGAAAAGTAAGGCGTGTCCCTTAACCGGTACGTTTTGTGCCGTTTGAGCGCGACCGCAGACGACAGCTTGTAGCGTTCGCCGCAGTATGGCACAATTCCCGGCAGGCTGTAGGGCTTGAAGGAGGCGTAGTGGCGGTTGTTCGTGTGACACGGGCGGAATACGGGGAACGCGAGATAGAGGCAGGGCATGGGCGGAGTCTGCTCGCGGCGTTACATGACGCGGGCATTTACATTCCTGCCGTCTGCGGCGGACGGGGAAGTTGCGGAAAATGCCGGATAAGGGCGCATGACGGCTTCCTGCCGGTAAATTTTTCCGATAAAGAGTTTTTTTCACAGGAACAGTTGGAGGCGGGTTACCGGCTGGCCTGTGCCGTTTTCCCCGACGGGGACATCGGTATCGAGGTCTTTGAAACCGGGGAAGACAGATTTTCAGTTGTAAACGATTTTAGGCGGGACGAAGAAGCGGCCGCCGGAATCGTTGAAGATTTTTTTTATCTTGAAAAGGATGGGCGGAGTCTTGCCCGCAGGCTGGCTCCTGACAGGACGCTCTCTTATGCCGAGTTGCGGGAAGCCTCAAAACTGGCGGACGCGCAGGCCGCCCTGTTGCAGGGCGAACAGCGGAAATTCAGCGTTTACCGAGAGCAGGGCAGGATACTAAGTATAGGAGCGGAGCCGCCGTATGCTGTTGCCGTCGACATAGGCACGACCACGCTGGCC
>JAIRSQ010000002.1 GCA_031255395.1 Spirochaetaceae bacterium
TATGCAAAGATTCGCGTCCACACAAGCGATTCGGACGAATATTTTGAAAAACAGCGCAAACGCCAGATGAGCGATGAAACGCAGGACGAGGCTGTGCAGCCCGACGAGGAATTTGAAAGAAAGATCATTGAATACAGCGACAAACTCGTCAGTCTTATGGGTATAGCCGGAAAAACAAGCGTCATTTTCCGCGAAAAACGCAAACTTGGCCTCAATATAGCCTCTGCCGACTCGTCGTTTATAATAGGCAGAAAGGGCAAAACGCTGGATTCCATACAGCTTATCATTTCAATCTACGCCATGCAGTTGGGGAAGGACGACATACGCATACTGCTTGACTGCGAAAATTACCGCGTGCGCCGCGAAGAAAACCTTGTGCGCACGGCCTATTCTGTCGCCGCCAAAGTCAGGGAAAGCCGTTCGTCCGTTCTGCTTGAACCGATGAACCCGTTTGACCGCCGTATAATACATACCGCGCTGAGCGATATAGCCGACGTGGACACAAAAAGCGAAGGAACAGGCCAGTACAAACAGGTTCGCGTCTTTTACAAAGTGCCGCACCGTTAACGCTTTGCGGAGTGCCGGCGAGTTAAAATGCCCTTATCGCCCTTACGTACATAGGCATCGTCTTGTAGCCGTTAAAAAACTGCCTGCCTTCGCGGAAACTTTGAAAATAAGCGAATTGGTAAGAGCTTTCCGTTGATGTCCAGTAAGGTTCATTGCGAAAACCGCCGAGGCCGCTCGCCGCAATATTGACGTACACTAACATCAACTCGTCTTGGGACGGCAAAAACCAGTCGGTTTGGCCGCCATAATCAAGGGCGTTGCATAGCTGGGCGGCTATTGCGGTTTTGTTTTCCCACAAGGCGGACTGTTCGGCAATATCTTTCGTGTTTTTTTTGCCTGTTCCGAGTTCGCTTTTTGTATCTAAAAATGACGGAGTTATGAATCCGTCCGAAAACTCAAGACCCCACGGCGCGCGGGATTCGGTTTGAGGCGGCGCGACCTCAAGATAACGCCAGCCGCCTGAACGGTTGCCTTTCGCGTAAAATATTATGCCGCCCGCCGGCCCGGTGTCCCCGACCCTGTATTCTTTTTCCGGTTCAGAGTCGTAAAAAAAGATCGCTTTTTCCGCTTTTTCAAGGAAACGTCCGATGAGCGTCTTTACGCCGTCCCACAAAGCCGTTTCGTTTGTGCCGTCTATCAATTCCTCCTCGCCGAATAAAAATTCTTGTTCTGTCAGATCCAGCATGTTTATTTTTACGCGGTAGCCTTTGTTTTCGATGCTAACGAAGCCTGTAACAAGGAATTGGGCGAAATCGGGCGGGAATTTTTCCATTTCTTCCGGCCTGTACAGTTTAACCGGCGAAATATCGCGCTGCCGCATGAATGTGTCCAGCGTATCAATGTTGATCACGCTGAATTTATTCGAGACTTCGATGTTTTTAGCGGTAAGAGTCCGGATTTTTATCGCGTTATCCAAATCTTTCGCTACATTTGACGAAACTGGAAAGCTGACCACGCCTATCGGCGGTGCGTCATCCTGACGCGCCGCCGGCTCCGCGCCGCACAACAGCGCGGAAAGCAGGCAGAGCAAAAAATACCTTGCCTTAATCATAAACGACGGCGGTTATCTTTTGATCCTTGCCTTGGACAGCGCGTTGTTTACGGCTTCGAGAAAGCCTTCGCTAGTTAGCGTTGCCCCGCTCACCGCGTCTATGTCCGTGGAATCCGTATCCAGAATAAATTCTTTTAAAGAGCGGATGGCGTCGCCGCCTATCATAGCGTCCTCATTCTGCGCTAAAACGTTTATATCGAGGATAGAAGCGGTGTCCGTTTCGACTAAAACAAGGATCATGCCGTTATAACCCTCGCCTCTGCCCTCCCAGCGTCCCGGTTCGTAAACGGCAAAGCTCTTTAAGCTCATGCACGCGGCGAAAAGCGCCACAAAAACTATAAGAACCAAGTATTTTTTCATACCCCCTCCCGCGCGAAAGTCGCGTCGCTGCTGTGCGGCGACAAATTACGACAAGATTATAGCCTATCGTATTTTCTCAGTCAAGTCAAGCCGCGCTCGCCGTAGGGCATCGACATTTACTTTTCCGCGTGGAGGGGATGTATGGTATAATAAGTAGCCATGATTTCTTGGGAGGGAAAGATGACGACATAAGCGTCCATGATTTGGCGCGGACTGCCCGTCATTGCGAGCGGAAAGGGGTTTAACTCTACGCCGTTTTGCGCTAAACTTAGCCATGCTCGCTGGCCGCCTTCGCGTTTGACGTTTGATCCGTCAAGGGACAGTGCAGGCGTTAGGGGTACGCGAAACAATGATACCGAAAATAATTCATTATTGCTGGCTGTCGGACGACCCGGTGCCGCCCGACTATGAGCGTTGCATGGCGACTTGGAAAGAAAAACTGCCGGACTATGAGTTTACGCTGTGGGATGCGCGGCGGTTTGATATGGATAGCGTTCTTTGGGTAAAGCAGGCTTTCGATATAAAATTGTACGCTTGCGCCGCTGATTATATACGGCTCTATGCAGTGTACCACAACGGCGGCATTTACCTTGACATGGATATGGAGGTTGTAAAGCCGTTCGACGGTCTGTTGCAAAAAGATTATATGCTGGCATACGAAAACCATATCGGGCGCAATGTCGAGGCCGGCTGTTTTGGGGCGGTAAAAAACCACCCGTACATAAAAAAATGTATGGAATATCTTGAAAAGACGCCGCTGTTCGACCCTGCGTTACAGCCGCAGATAATGAAACTGCCAAAATCTGAACGGCACGATTTTGTCGCGCCGTTAATTTTGCCGGAAATCATGAAAAATGCGGCGGAGGA
>JAIRSQ010000158.1 GCA_031255395.1 Spirochaetaceae bacterium
AAGGCGCTGTACCGTAGCGGCAAGTGGCCGTCCGGCGCGTCCGCGCGGATAGTCATCAGCGGAACCATCAAGGGTTCAGGCAAATACAGTAACGCTACCGGCTCGATGATCGAGGTTTCTGGGGTGGGAAACTATCCGCCCATCGTCATAGAAGGCGCGCCCGGCACGGGCGGGACGCTGGACGCGAACTTGGGCGGGAACACGAACCCTAACGAAAAGGGGCGGGTTCTGTACATCGGCAACAACAAGGTAACGCTGGGCAACAATCTGGTCCTTACTGGCGGGAAAACGCTATGGGGCGGAGCGGTTTGTGTTGGCACGCACGGCAATGTGTCCGACGGAGATCTCGTGCTTGCGGGTGCGGAAATCACCGGCAACAGGGGTAAGGTTGGCGGCGGCGTCAATGTGTACAAGGGCCGTATGTCGATGACGGGCGGCGCGATTAGGAACAATTCTAACGAATCAGGCGATCCCGGAGCAAGCCAAGGTGGCGGCATCTATTTGGAGCCCGACACGGTATTAGACCTGTCGGGCGGAACGATAGAGGGCAACGGCAACGCTAATACCGACAATGGTGGCGGCGTTTACTTGAACGGCCGCGCGCGCGCGGTCATGACCGGCGGCAAAATCATCAACAACAATTCAAAAGAATCGGGCGGTGGCGTATATACATACGGAGAGTTCGAGATGAGGGACGGCATTATAAAAGACAACAACAGCGGCAAAGACAACGATGTGGGCGTGGGGCCGTTCATGGGTAAGTTCATCCACACCGGCGGAACAGTCGGCAACATCACGGTGCCTTAACCTCGCAAGGCAAAGCGCCCCCACACGGGGGCGCTCTAGTAATTGCGAGGAACGGGAGAAGAGATTGGCATGGAAACCAAAACCTCTTGCGGTCTCGCAATGACGGATGATCGAGAGGCTGGGGACTACTCGGAGGAGAGGGCGTCGACGGGGTCAAGTTTCGCGGCTTGCGAGGCGGGGTAGAAGCCGAAGAATACTCCTACGAAGGCGGAAAACAGGAAGGCGGCAGCGGCGATCGGCCATGCGAAGGTTAATGTCCAGCCGAGGACGGCTACGGCGGCCGCGCTGACCGCTAGCCCGGCAACGATGCCCAGAAAGCCGCCGAGCGCAGTTATCGCCGCCGATTCTGTCAAAAACTGGGCGCGAATAGCGGATGGCGACGCTCCTAGCGCCTTGCGGACGCCAATCTCGCGCTTCCGCTCGGTTACCGTGACGATCATGATATTCATGATGCCGATCCCGCCAACAAGCATCGAAATAGCCGCTATCCCCGACAGCATCAAACTTATTGTGCCGGTAACCTGATCGTACTGCTCAAGCATAGCCTGCATCGAGTTTACGTTGAGCGTGAACGAATCGCCTGTCCGCGCCTGTGCGGCAGCCCTCAACTCGCCGGTGATCCGCGTAACGTGCCGCGGCGCCGTCGCTTCTACCGCGGCTGCGGAAGCGGCGGCGGCGGGATCAATCTTTTTGGCGTAAAAGCCGCGAGGCGCATAGTTCTTGGTTTCCGGAGACTCGAAACCCGCCGCCTGTCCGGTCATTATGCCGATAACGGTAAAGCCGAAACTCGCGCCGCCCGTCTGCATAACTATTTTCCGCCCGACGCCTCCGCCGGACAGAGCCTCGTCCGCGAACAGCGCTTCGGCGGTTCGGCTCCCTAGTATGATAGTTTGCGTCCCTTCAACCTGATCCGATACGTTAAAGCCGCGTCCCGCTCCCAGCCTCAGGCCGTAAGCCTCGATAAAACCGTATTCCACCGCGTCGATGTTCGTTGAAACGCTAAGATCATCGTAAAAAAGGGTCGCGGAAAAATTGTTTTTATACCAGATTTTTTTTATGTCCGCGATGCCGCCGTACAATTCGCTACGAAAGGCTTCGTTAAGTTCGATAGGATTCTCTCTGGCGCGACGCGAGTAACCGGCGTTTATCTGAATCATCGACAGGTTGTCTGAACTGAAAGATTTTTTGACGTTGCTTGCCGCGCTTTCGCCGATAGTGCCGATCACGATGACGGATGCCACGCCGATTATCACTCCAAGCAGGGAAAGGACGGAGCGGGTCTTGTTCCGTCTGAACATTCTGAAGGCAAATACCAGGTCTTCAATCATGCCGCTCTCCGTCCGGCCCGCGCTCCCGGCCGGTCGCGTCGCCCGAGCGAATGTCGCTGTCGATGACGCCGTCAATGATGTTTATGCGCCGTCTTGCCTGAGCCGCCGCCGCGCTGTCGTGCGTTACCAGAATCACGGTAGTCCCGCTTTGGTTGATATCCGCGAACATGTCAAGAACGAGCGCTCCCGACCCGCTGTCGAGCGCTCCCGTCGGTTCGTCCGCAAGAACGATAGTGGGATTGGTCGCGACCGCCCGCGCTATCGCCGCCCGCTGTTTCTGCCCGCCTGAAAGCTCGTTGGGATAGCGCCGCGCCTTGTCGGCAAGGGAAACCCGTTCAAGAACCTCCATAGCCCGTTCCCGCCGCCTGCCCTTCTCCATGCCCAGATACCGAAGCGGCAGCGTCACGTTCTCCAGCACGGTCATCGAAGGGAGCAGGTGGTACTGCTGGAAGACAAAGCCTATCGTCCTGTTACGCAGAACGGCGAGAGCCTGCTCGTCCATTTCTACAGTGCTCTGCCCGTTTATCAGCACGAGGCCGCCGCTCGGCCTGTCGAGACAGCCTATCATGTTCATGCATGTCGTCTTGCCTGAACCGGACGGCCCGGTAATAGACACGTACTCCCCGCGTTTGATCGCAAAAGAAATATCCCTGAGCGCCCTCACGCTTTGCGCGTTTTCGTCTCGCCTATGGCTCCGAAAATGGCGTTCTTTGCGCGAGGGTTCCGCCGCCGGCAGCGCGGTCTTGCTCTTTATCCCGTAAACTTTGCTTACATTTTCCAGTACGACAACGTTTTCCATAGGAGCCTCCCGTCAGATGCGGCGCGTCCGGCTACCGCCGAACACGCTGTCCTCCGCCCATGCCGGGAATCATCGGCATCGCGGGATAGTTCCTCTGCCCGCCCGCAGCGTTCCCCCCGGCGTCGGCCTGCCGCCTGTTCCCGCCGGACGGCGGACGGACGCGTTGCGCCGCAAGTTCGTCCCCTTCGGAGAGGCCGTCCAGTATCCTGACAAATCCGTTCCCGTAAGGTTCCGCGCTGACATTGACACGCCGCTTTGAAGCGCCTGACGACGCGCCGCCCTCAATTATTTCGGCAAACGCCTGCCCGCGCCCGCCTTCTTTGCCCGTATCCGCGTAGCCTATCGCCTCGCTCTCCACGAGGAGCAGCTTTACGGGAGGGCTTATCTCGATTCTGCCGGTAAAAGAATAGTTTGGCAGAATAATATCCGGCGGGCTGTCCACGCGGATCTCGGCCTTGACTACTGAGGCTCCGCGGGACGACTTTGCCGCTATCGCGGGAAAGGAGTGTACCCGCCCTTCTATAGTCTGATCGCCGCAAGCCGGAAAATAGAGCGAAACCTTTTGTCCCGCCTTGAGCTTGGGAGCGTCCGTCTCCGCGACTTCCACGTCCGCTTTTAGATATGAGCGGTCGATGATCACTCCGGCGACGTCCTTGGCCTCAAGGACGTCGCCCGCCGCGGCGGTAAGATCCGCTATCACGCCGTCAAAGTTGGCGGTTATCTGCCTGTCCCTCATCCGTTGAAGCAGCACCTCGCGCTGCGCCGCCATGATCTCAAGCTCGCGGGGCGAACCGTTCAAACTTTTCTGGTCTATCTCGTACTCGTGACGGGCTAGGTTGTACCGCTGTTCGCTGTCGTCCATCTGGAGTATCAGTTGCCCCGCCTTCACCTCGTCGCCTTTGTTCACATGAACCGAGATAACCGTTCCGTTGCCGGCTGCCTGCAAATTTTGCTCCTTGGCCGCCGAAACTGCGCCCGCTATCTCGATAACGTTTTCGTAGGTCTCGCCGCGCACGCGATAGGATGTCTCGTAACCGGAGTCTTCCCTAAAACGGACGCAGGCGGCGGTCAAAGCCGAAACGCATAACGCGACGGTCGCGACCTGCGCCGCCGCCTCTAAACCGGATTTTTCGCGTCCCATCCCGTTCAATCCCCGGTAAATTTCAGCGACCAGTCGATAAACAGTATCCTGATCCTTATATCAGCCGCCAAAATCCTAAGACGGGCGCGCTCAACGTTTGCCCGCGCCTTCCGCCGCTCGCTTTCTGTTACCGCGCCGCGCCCGAACCACTCGTCCGTTTCTTCCGACAGTTCGCGGTAAAGCTCGTACTGTTCGTGATGGCGTTTCACCTCCCATATAAGATCTTCCCTCTCCGTGCGCATCGAATCGACGGCGTTTTCCCAAGACCTGTTCGCGGTTTTGAAAGCGATCGCTTCCGATTCGGCTTGCAGGGATTTTTCGGCGTCATCCAACGGCGCGAGCCGCTGTCTGTTCATGTTGTACGCCAGTGAAAGAGACAGGGCTGGCCTTTTTTCCGGGCCGGAAACCGGTATCTGGCTTTCAACGGAGAGGCTGACGCCCTTCCAGCCGAGGGTCAGCCCGACATCGGCACTCGTTTCTTTCCCGAGGTACGAGTTGCCCGCAGTAACGCCGCCTTGGGCGCTCAGCGTCAGATGCCCGGACGCTGAGCGCGACAGTGCGCCTATATAACTGTTCCAAATGGCGCTTTCAATCTCGGCAAAGCGCGACCTGTCTTCCTCCCGCCCGAACTCCGGCGCGTTTTCAGCGTCCATTTTCGGGACGGCTTCCGGCAGCGCGTCTATAGGAATACCGCAGTCCCGCGCAAACGAGGCCGTGTTTCGCTCGATAGCCCTGCGCTGCTCGCTGGCCGCCCGGTGCGCGTCCGCGGCCTCAAGCTGAAGCGTGCGATAGTACACGGAAGACGCGCTGTAACCCTGCCTTTGCGCCATGGCAAACTCAATCTCCTTTGTGTAGGCCTCTTCCTCGAAGGTCAGCGCCTGAATCGCGCTCTCGTAAAGCTGTCTTAGGGTATCGTAAAATTCCCGTTCCGCCGCAAGCCCCCGCCTGGAAATGGCGCGTCTTGCTTCAAGCAGAGCGCGCTCGGCCTTTAGCAAAACCGCCTTGCGCTGTTTTCCGGCGGAGCTGACAATGTCCGTTGACAGCGAAATTTTAACGTCTTCGGGAGAGGCGTTCCTTCCCGTTTCGTTAGCTTCGAAGGTTACGGGAGAGGAAACGCTGACGCTCGTATTGTTGAACATCGGAAATTTGAGGATTGCCTTTGGCTCCGCGCTGAAAATCCATCCGCCGGAAGCGTTTGCGGCGGCGGAGCGGTAATAGAGCCTCATCATGCCCGATGAAAGTTCAATATCGAAGCCGTTCTCCAGTCCCGCGCGTTCCCGCCCTGTCTCCGCCATCCGCGCCCTGACTGCCAGTTCCTGAAGCTGGGGGTCGTTATTTAAGTAACCGGCAAGCAAGCGCAGAACAAAGCCATCGTCCTCTCCGGTCGCGGAATTTTCCGCTCTCGCGTGCCGCGGCGCGAACGCTAGCGCCAGCGTCAAAATAAATACTAACGGCTTCATGGCGGCGACAATTTTATATTTGCCGGTTCGTACGGACCCGGCACGGCGAATCCTCGCTCTCGAATTAAAAAAACAGCAGAAAAGCAAACCCGCCGCATAAATGCAAAATTACCGGAGCCAGCAAAGGTTACAGGCCGGCTGTTTTAGTTCCTGCTTTCAAAATCAATACGCGGGTCAACGAAGGTGTAAACAATATCGCTCAGCAGATTGAGCAACAGTCCCAGTAGCGTAAAGATGTACAGCGTGGCGAATATGACGGGATAGTCGCGCTGCATCGTGGACTCAAGCCCAAGAAGGCCCAGCCCCTCAAGCGAAAAAACGGTTTCTATCAATAGGCTGCCGGTAAAAAACATCGAAATAAAGACGGACGGAAAACCGGATATCACTATCAGCATGGCGTTGCGGAAGACATGCCGCGAGAGTATTTTTTTTTCGGCAAGTCCTTTGGAGCGGGCGGTCAGCACATACTGCTTGTGTATCTCGTCAAGGAAAGAATTCTTTGTCAGCATCGTAAGGCCCGCGAAGCCGCCTATCGACAGGGTTAAGGTCGGAAGGCATATATGCCAGAAATAGTCTAAAACCTTGTGAAAAAAATCCAGTTCCTCGAAGTTGGTGGAAAAAAGCCCGCGTAGCGGGAATACGCTAAGGAACGAGCCGCCGCAAAAAAGCACAACCAGCAGGACGGCGAACAGGAACGGGGGTATCGCGTTGCCGACAACGATTATGCCGCTCGTCCAAACGTCGAAGCGGCTGCCGTTTTTTACTGCCTTGCGTATTCCTAGCGGTATCGAGACAAGGTATATCAGCAGCGTGCTCCAAATGCCCAGCGATATGGAAACGGGCAACCGTTCCGCGATAAGGCCAAGAACCGTCCTGCCCCGAAAAAGGCTGTCGCCGAAGTTGAACGCGGCGTAGTTCTTTAACATCGTAACGTAACGCTCGCCGACAGGCTTGTCAAAGCCGTAGCGCTTCTCGATCTCTGCGATAACTTCCGGGTCCAAGCCGCGCGCCCCCCGGTATTTTGAGCCGCCGCCGTCTCCCGCTCCGCCCGCGGCATCGCCCCGCTCGCTGCCCGTCAGGCGCTGCAACGCTCCTCCCTGCCCCAGACCCTGCATGTCCGCTATCGCCTGATCCACCGGACCGCCCGGCGCAATCTGCACGATAAAAAAATTAATCGTTATTATCGCCCACAATGTGGGAATTATAAGCAGCAAACGCCTTGCAATGTACGACAGCATCGTCCGCGAATTATAGTAAACAGCGCCGCTTTCGTCAAACCCGCCGGCAGGCGCGGCGGGTTGATAAAAAGGCAGAAACTGATAGAATGTTTTGAATTGCAGGAGGAAACATGGCGGATACAAAACGCATGGTGCGTATTTTTGACACGACGCTTAGAGACGGAGAGCAGTCGCCCGGCTGTTCCATGAACATTGCCGACAAAATTAAGGTCGCGCAACAGCTTGAACTGCTAGGCGCGGACATAATAGAGGCGGGCTATCCCGCGTCCAGTCCGGGCGACCTTGAGTCGGTCAGGATGATTGCTGAAATCGTCAAACAGAGTTGCGTGGCCGGGCTTTGCCGCGCCCTTGAAAAAGACATTGACGCGGCGCGTGAAGCGCTGCAAAACGCGGCCAGCCCGCGCGTGCATATATTTTTGGCCACAAGCCCCGTTCACATGAAGTACAAGCTCAAGATGAAGCCGGAGCAAGTGCTTGAACGGGCGGTAACTTCGGTAATGTACGCGAGAAAATTCTGCTCTGACGTGGAATTTTCCGCCGAAGACGCGTTCCGTAGCGATCCGGACTTTGTTTGCAAGGTATTTTCCGCCGTCATAGCGGCTGGAGCCAGCACCGTCAACTTTCCCGACACGGTAGGCTACGCGACGCCGGCCGAATTCGGCGCGCGAGCGCGTTACATTATCGAGCGCACGGAGGGCATCGAGCGGGCGCGGCTTTCCGTCCATTGCCATAACGATTTGGGGCTTGCGGTCGCGAACAGCCTTGCCGCAATAGAGGCGGGAGCGGGGCAGGTTGAATGCACGGTGAACGGCATAGGCGAGCGGGCCGGCAACGCCTCGCTGGAAGAGATAGTGATGGCTTTGCGGGTTCGCAAAGATTATTTTGACGCGGATACGCGGGCGGACAGCACGCGGCTTTATCCGGCGAGCAAGCTCGTGTCGCAGGTAACCGGCGTAAAGGTGCAGCCAAACAAAGCCGTTGTCGGCGAGAACGCCTTCGCCCATGAAGCGGGCATCCACCAGCACGGCGTGATGGCGAATCCGGAAACTTACGAAATTATGACGCCCGAATCAGTCGGGGCGGGCAAAAAAGAACTGGTGCTTGGCAAGCATTCCGGCAAACACGCGCTAAGCAAGCGGCTCTCCGAGATGGGCTACAAACTTGAAGGCGTTATGCTGGACGAGATATTTGCCCGCTTCAAAAAACTTGCGGACAGAAAAAAGACCGTTTTGAACCGCGACCTTGAGGCGCTGGTAACGGACGCCGTCGGCGCCGTCCCCGAAAAGTGGAAGCTGGACTACTGGCTGATAAATGCAAGTTCCTCCGTTCCCGCCATGAGCGCGGTATGCCTTAAAAACGAGGACGGCGGCATGCGCAAGGCGTTTTGCCCAGGCAACGGCTGTATTGACGCCGCCTTTAGCGCGATAAACGAACTTGTTGGAAAGGACTTGGCCCTTGACACGTTTGAACTGAGCGCGATAACGGGCGACGCGGACGCTCAGGGCGAGGCCACAGTCAAAATATCCCACAACGGCGGACAGTGGAGAGGACGCGGCGTTTCGACAAACATTATCGAATCGGCAATACAGGCCTACGTAGCGGCAATCAATTCTATGGAGGCCGAATCTCGCTTTCGGTAATCTTCTAGATGAGCGTAAAAATGTCTGTCGGTTCCATGCGGCAAGACACGGCGGACGCCATTCCTTTTGCCCGTCCGTTCATCGGGCAGGAGGAAGAAGAGGCTGTGTTGCGGGTGATGAGGTCCGGGTGGCTTACGACCGCCGGAGAGGCGCTCGCCTTTGAGCGGGAATTCGCCGCCCGACTCGGAGAAAACGCCGTTGACCCGCCCGCAGGAGCGGCCGCGGTGAGCAGCGCTACCGCGGGGCTTCATCTTGCGCTGGAAGCCTGCGGCGTCGGGGCGGGAGACGTTGTCTTGGTGCCGTCGTACACGTTTGCCTCCACTGCCGAAGTCGCTGTCTGCCTTGGGGCGGAAGCCGCCTTTATTGACTGCGCCGAGGACTCCTTCCTGCTCGACGCGGAAAACCTTGAAATGACGGCGAGGCGTTTAAGCGAAGGCAAAACCGCCTACGAAACGGGGGGGCCGAGCGGCAGGCCGCGCGCCGTCATTCCGGTACATTTTGGCGGGCTCTGCTGTGACATGGAGGCCGTACGCGGTATAGCCCGCGATTACGGGATGGCCGTCATAGAGGACGCCGCCCATGCCTTCCCCGCGTATTCGGCGCGGGGCGTTCCCGCCGGAACGCTTGGAGACGCGGGCGTTTTTTCGTTCTATTCCACAAAAACGCTGACAACTGGCGAAGGCGGAATGGTCGTAAGCCCGAACCTCGAAATAATTAAAAGGGTATCTCTCATGCGCATGCACGGGATAGACCGATCCGTATGGAACAGGTACACGGACGCGGGAGCGTCATGGCGATACGAGGTAGCCGAAGCCGGTTACAAGTACAACCTTCCCGACATACTAGCCGCGATCGGGCGGGTCCAATTGCGGCGGGCGGACGACCTGCTTGGCAAACGCCGAAGTATAGCGGCACGCTATGACGCCGCTTTTTCCGGCGGGCCGTTTTTTTCCGTCCCGCCGACCGCTGAAGGCGACGCCCGGCATCTGTACCCGTTGCGCCTCAATTCGGCGCTTTCTGAACGGATATCCCGAGACGAGTGCGTCTGGAAACTTCAGGAACAGGGAATAGGCGTTTCGGTTCATTTTATACCGCTCCACACGATGCCGTATTACAGGAAGCGATACAAACTGAAAGCCAGGGATTTTCCGCGCGCCATGGACGCTTTCAGCCGCGTCGTATCGTTGCCCCTATGGCCCGGCATGACAGACGGGCAGGCTGACAGGGTTATCGAAGCGGTTCTTGGGCTGGCGCTCCCGTAGCCCGGCCCGTGAAGACCCGGCGGAAGCGCGGAGAATTGTTTGAAAACGCGGCCTGAATTTTTTGACGACAGCGGCATTTCTTTTCGGGAACGGAAAACTGTTTTTCTAAAACGTCTTAAAAGCGGCGAAAAATACAAGCGCTATACGGGAACGCCGTTGCGGTACGCCGGAGGAAAAACGCTCGCTGTCGGTTATATTGCGGAATTGCTGCCCGATAATCTTGAACGGATCGTGTCTCCGTTTTTCGGCGGCGGTTCCTTTGAAATCGCCTGCGCCAAAGAATTAGGGCTTGATGTCCGCGGTTTCGACATATTCGAACTTTTGGTTAACTATTGGCGGCATCAGTTTGCGTCTCCGCAAAAATTGTATAAATTTTTAAAAAATTACCCGCCCACACGCGAAGGCTTTGCTGAAATAAAAACGCGGATTAAAGCGCACTGGACAGGCGAAAAGACAATTAAAAACAAGGCGGAACTTGCCGCTCTTTTTTATTTTAACCACAACACCTCTTACGGCCCGCATTTTTTAGGCTGGCCCTCGTCGGTATATCTGCGCGAAGACCGTTATAACGCGATGCTAGAAAAAATGCGCGCGTGCAGGCCGCGCAATATAACTGTCGAATGTGACGGCTTTGAAAACGCGTTCGCAAAGTATCCTGACGATTTTTTTTACTGCGACCCGCCGTATTATTTGGACGGCGACAGCAAGACATTTATCGGTTTGTATCCGCACCGGAATTTTCCGATATATCACAAAGGGTTCAATCATGAATTGCTGCGAGATTTGCTGTTAAATCATAAAGGAGGCTTTGTTTTGTCATACAATGACTGCCGCGTTATCCGCGAATGGTACAAAGGGATTCTGTTTAGAACCCCTTCGTGGCAGTACACTCTTAGCCAGGGCGATACGCGCATAGGCGAAAATCGCGCCCGCGACAACAATGGCAGCCACATAAAAAAGTCTCACGAACTCTTGTTTTATAAAATGCCGGAAACGGGCGCCAGCCTGCGGGCTAGGCAATCGGCTCGCAATAGTTATATTTAAGGGTATGAATATAGTTTCATGGAACGTAAACGGCGTAAGGGCGGCGGAAAAGAAGGGGTTTGCCGAATGGCTCGCTGAAGAAGAGCCTGACATACTTTGCGTTCAGGAGACCAAGGCGGAGCCGGGACAGCTCTCCGGCGGCTTGATAAATCCGGCGGGCAAAAGCGGTGCCGTTTACAAGTCGTTCTGGGCAAGCGCAAAAAAGAAAGGCTATTCGGGAACGGCGATTTATACAAAAACCGAACCGCTCGACGTGCGGCCTTTGGGCGTAAAGGAATTTGACGACGAAGGGCGCGTCTTGCAGGCGGATTACGGGGACTTTGCGCTGATATGGGCCTATTTTCCCAATTCGCGGGACGGCGGGTCGCGTCTTTCCTATCAGCTAGATTTGTGCGCCGCGATACTTGAACGTTGCGCCGCTCTTGGAGCGGAAGGGCGGGATTTCATACTGTGCGGAGATTACAACATAGCGCATAGGCCCGTCGACCTGGCAAGACCGGCGGATAACGAAAAGAATGCCGGATTTCTGCCGGAGGAGCGGGCATGGATGGAGGTTTTCGCGGGCAGCGGCGCGGCGCACGTCGACACGTTCAGGCATTTTTATCCGGACGAACCTGGCAAATATACATGGTGGTCGTACCGTTTTAAGGCGCGCGAGAAGAACATCGGATGGAGGATAGACTATTTTTGCGTAAACCTGCGCTTAATGCCTAATGTAAAATCTTCGGTTATAATGGCGGAAGTAAAAGGCTCCGACCATTGTCCGGTAAAGCTGGCCGTTGACTGCGCCAGATAAAATTAGTTAAGGGATGGATAGGAAATTATGAAAATCAAGTACAATTCGCCTGTTGTTTTAACGTTTGTTTTTTTATGCGCGTTTATTCTGCTTTTGAATCAAACATTGTTTCATA
>JAIRSQ010000186.1 GCA_031255395.1 Spirochaetaceae bacterium
CCTGCTTCTATGTCCGCGACCGCCTCCTTCAGGGCACTGTCGTCAATGCGGTTTTTCCGGGCAAACCTTGCAAACCACTTGCTCTTAAATATTCGCATATCCGACCCGTTCGGCAAGCCAGCCTTAACATTTTCAATATATCATACAAAACAGTCGTTTTCAAGAGAGAGGGATTCAGATAATAAATATTATGTTAAATCAAATCGGGTCAATATGACACTATTCAAAGGTCAAGTTGATACGCTTCAGACACCCGATTTGATTTAATAAATTCTTGGACAGTTAATGTAAGCGGCACTAATTCTTTGAAGGAGTGCCAAATGAACAGAATTATTGGTACATACGGCTTGCCTGTACACGGGCAGCCAGACGAGATTAAGTGGGACGACTTAATTAACACCGCCAAACAAACCGCCCACATCGAGAACAACCTCGATACCCTGCTCACCCACGAGCAGCTTATCCAGTTCGTCCGGTTTATCCAACAGCAAACCATCGTGCAACGAAGCGCCAACCAGCTCTCCGAGGAAATGGATAGGGCTGCCATAGACGTTGCCGCCGAACTCGAACGGTTTATCGGCCAATGCAGCCGTACCAACAGCCTAGCTACCCAACTCAATTACCGCAACTCGATTAAGCGGTTCCAAGACTACACGGCGATGGCCGGTAAGGACATACTGCACGCCAAGACGATAGACGCGGATAATTATGTGGCCTATCTGAACGGCAACGGGTTAAGCCCGAACTCTATACGCGCCGCCGTAGCCGGGATACGGTGCTTCTACACCTACCTGAGCCGCCACTACGACTGCATGAAGAACGTCTTTACCGGGGTCAAGCTGCCCAGAAAGGTAAACGCAAAGCTGACGGTCATCCCCGACGCTACGGAGCGAAAGGCGATTATAGAGTACGTGCGGGAACGCAATCCCAAGCTGGCCTGCGTGGTGGAGCTTATAAGCCGTAAGGGTTTCAGATGCGGCGCTTTCGAACGGATGACGGTATACCGAAGCGGGCGTTTCTCCACCGTTACCAAGGGCAAACAGTTCACCGGCAGGTTCGATGAATATGAAATGCGGCTTATCCACGAGAACTTCGGTAACGCCACCGGCAACAGCGCGGTGTTTGCGGAGATGACGGCGGGCAGGATTAAGAGCCTGTTCAAACACTTCACGGTCTCTATGCGGGACTTGGGGCTGATTAGAGAATCTTATTCCCTGCACGACTTGCGGCACTACTTCGCTACTACCGAGTACGGCAGGAACAAGGACATCTGTGCGCTGTCCCACAAGCTAAACCACAGCGGCATAGCGGTCACCGGCGCTTACCTAACCACACTGAAGCACGACTTCGATTAAGAATACGGGTTTCACGAGGTTTCATCCAGATGGGCCGGATTTCATTGGCCGTGATAAATTATGGCAAACGGGCTCTGCGGTCATTCTGGCAAATCCTCGTGAAACTGGAGGGACTTTGGCGCAAACGCGGGAATGCGAAATTGCGGATTTGCGGAACTAATTTCACGGGAGTACACACGATGACAAAGGAACAGAGACAGGACTACAAGACAAACGGTTACTACGACAACGGTTGCTATAACATAGCCAGAGCGGTGTTTCTTAGGCTCTACAAGAAGGGTGAGCGAAGCGGTAAGATTATCAAAGAAGCAGTGCTACAGGAAATGCGGGACTACTGTGCGTCCCAAGGTTTCAACTCCGCCGTTACCAGTTACCACATACAGCGATACGGTATCAAATCGCTAATGTACTGGTTTACCAAGTACGCCAGCACTCTCAAACCATAGGGGGCATTATGTTACTCGAAGATAAGTTTGGCTGCATTACACAGTGGGGTAATTACATACCTTACTACGACGAAGCGGGGTGTTGTATCAAGGACACACCCGTATACGAACACGAAGGTTCACGTTGCTTGACATCGGAAGAGCGGCGGTTCTTTGACTTGTATTACAGCAAGTCGGTTTAATCTATGCGATAACACTCGCTCTTGTTCACGAGTGTACTCCAGCGGCGCTATGGCTTAGGCTGTAGCGCCGCACTTGTCAGTAGTCGTTTAGCAAAGGCCGGCAAATGTCCAGCAGACAGAAACTCTACCGGTATCGCGTGATTTATGAAAGTATGACGGTCTGCGAAAGCGGGGTTATGGGTGGCCTATTTACATTCTTGCGAAATAGTATTACTATCAAACTGTCGTTTAACATAACTTCATAAGAGATAAAGGGCGCTCTGGCAAGTGAGCAATGAGCAATGAGCAATGAAACGCCCATTGGCGGTTGCGAGTCTGTCGGGAAGTTGTCATTGCGAGGGGAAAGGCCGCTCCGCCTGCGAAGCAGGCGGCATGGAAAGAGGACGATGGCACGGAAGCCAAAACCTCCACCAGCCCCGAAGCAATCCAGCGCAATGACGGCCTCGCCACTGGATTGCTTCGCTCGGCAATTTGCCGCCGCAGTTTGCCGCACGCTCGTAATGACGATACCTCGGATGTCTCGCCAGTTCTCTTGTGAAGCCCATTGCTCATTCCTTATCGTTTTTCAGTTTCTCTTTGATGAGATAGACCGCCGCATAGACCATTATCGTAAGGGCGGAACCGAAAATCACGCCTAGCGCAAACACGTTCCAGAAACTGTAATAATGCCGTGCCATAGTTTTACCTTTGCCTTATACTTGCGACAGGTCCGCAATCGACATCATTGCTCATTGGTTTGCGGGGCTGTAGCGTTGTTCTATCTCCTTTAGTTTGAGTGGGGCTTCGCGGGCGAAGGCGCCGTGACGGGCGTTGAATGAGGGGATGACGTCGAATTTTTTGTATTTTTTCAGTTCCGGGCTGTCTTTCCAGATATTCATGGCGTCTTGCCCGATAAGGATGATGAAGGGCGGTTTGCCCAGGGTGTCCAGTTCCTCGACAAGGGCGGCTATGTTTCCGGCGAGCTGGCGCGGACGTTTTTTGAGTAAAGCGTTGACGCTGTCGGCGTTCGCTTGGGGGAGGTTTTTGACGATGTCGGTCATGTACGCGCCGTAAAAGGGCCGGACGCCCAGAATGGGGGCAAAGATTCGCTCGCGTGAGCCGGGGTGCCGCAGGTGGTAGTTTTCCAGCAGGTCTCGGTTTTGAGGTTCTGGGAGGCGTTGAGGCCGATGAACGCGAACTTCGTGTGGAGCGATTTGACGTTTTCCCCGATGACGCAGGTATCGTAGGGGTTCTCGTCCCATACCGCCCAACTGGCGGCCTGGCCGTATTTTCCTTGATTTCATAATACAGTTTTTTTTCCATGGTTTATGTCTCCTTTAAACTCCTCCGTGCGTTCTACGCACGAGTGCGCTGCGCACGAGCGGTCTTTCCCGCCGACATATTTATAAACTTTCATACGAGAGTTCAGTGTCAGTTGATTATGGGGTAAGGAATAATTCATGTCTCCCGTAAATTTGGCCGAATTTACGGGTTTTTGAGAACAATGAGCGAATAGCAATGAGGAATGGGCTTTACAAGGGGGCTGGCGGGTTGTCCTGGAGGTCGTCATTGCGAGAAGCGAAGCGACGAAACAATCCAGTGGCAGGGGGCTGGGGAGTCGGCTGGGGGATATGGCTTGTGAGTGAGTGAAGGTGGGAGGGTTGGCGAGTTGTTCGGGGTAGCGTCATTGCGAGCGAAGGGCGGTTCTGCCTGCGAAGCAGGCGGCATGGTAGGAGGGACTTTCATGAAAAGAAAAACCTCCACCCGAAGCAATCCAGTACTAAGACTGTCCGGCAGTGGATTGCTTCGCTCGGCAATTTGCCGCACGCTCGCAATGACGGCCGCCCAGACGATTCGCAGTCTTCATTTCTCATCGCTAATTCGTGTTCCGGGTTTCCGCGCGAACCCATTGCGTTACCGCTTTTTTCAGTTTATAATCGGATATAATATCCTGCGTCGGTTTCGGGAACGTTTTAATGCGAGGGGTTTTACTTGACGGACAAGAAAAAGATACTTATAGCGGATAACGACGAGATTACTCTTGATTTCTTCGAGGTGATGCTGTCGAAGCTGGGTTTTTACGTGGAAAAAGCTACGGACGGTGAGGACGCGCTGGAAAAAATAATGAACCCCGAGTGTTCGGAGCTTCCCCGCCTTGCCGTCATAAACGCGGTATTGCCCGGGACGACCGGCTGGAGAATACTCAAGTCCGTCAAAAAAGATCCCAAGACGGCGTTCATGCCGGTGCTGTTGATGTCGGAAATAAACAGCGCGAAAGAAATTGTGGAAGCGTTTGACCTTGGAGCGGACGATTACATCGTGAAACCTTTCAATTTTTCGGTTCTCCTTGCCCGGATACAGGCAGCATTGCGGAGAGAGGAGATTTTTTCGGCGCTATACGCGCAGGAGGAACTCCTTGAACGGACGGAACAGTTTAATGACGGCTTGGAGCAGGCGGTTATCGGCCTTAAAAATGCCGCCGAAGGGTTCGTGGCCGGCATAATGAACGCTTCCAAAGAAAATTCCGGCATATCGGAAGCCGCTTCGATTAAAGATAAGGCGCGTTTGCTGCTGGATACGGCTCATATAACGGAAAAATACATCGAGCGGTCGCGTTCCAATCGGGAAAGTTTGAAGAAGCGGGAAACCGTGCCCGCCATTCTGAAAAAAATATACATGGTTCGGTAAAATAAAGATTATGCCTTCATTTTTCGATAACAATCAAAAAGACGCGGTTCCTACCGCAACCTTTTCTAAAACCACGCGCCTTAAAGGATTTTTGCGTTTCGACGGGATTGTCTGCATTATGGGCAAATTTAGCGGCACTATTGAAGCTAAGGGCGATCTTATTGTCGGCAAGGGCGCCAAAGTGGAATGCGATCATATCTATGTCCGCTCTATAACGGCGCACGGTTCGGTAACCGCGCATATAAAGGCCGAGGATAAAGTCGATCTGATGCAGGGCAGCGAAGTTCGCGGCGACATAAGGGCGGGACGACTGAGAATAGCGGACGGCGTGTTGTTCGAAGGCCGTTGCAGCATGATAGACAGGGACGCCGGCACCGAATTGTTTTCGTTATCCACCCCCCAGATAAAAGCGGCGTTGCGTCCTGACATTTACGGCATAAGGTACGCGTCCGAAGACGCTGAAAGCGCGTCCGGCATGTTGGAAACATCGCCCGGAGCGGATACGCCAGAAATGGCGGAGTTCTCCGGAGGAACGCCGCACGAGGCGGAAAACCTTTCAAATTGAACGGCGATAAACCCACAGGAGCGGTGCTTTGGGCGGGGCGGCTTGCGGAAAGACCGGACGCCGAAGCTTTTGCGTTCCAATCGTCTATAAACATTGACAAGCGGCTGGTCTTTGATGATATTGAGGGTAGCCGCGCCCATGTCGCGACGCTTGGCAGGCAAGGCATATTGGACGCCGGCACTGCGGAGGCACTGGACGCGGAACTCTTGAAAATTGCGGAGGAAATCCGCTCCGGCAAACTGCCTGTAGACGAGGGCTCCGAGGACGTACACTCATTCATCGAAGGGGTTCTGACTGAGCGGCTGGGCGATGCGGGACGTTCCGTTCACGCCGGCAGGAGCCGCAACGATCAAGTGGCGCTCGACACGAGGCTCTACTTAAAACGCCGCGTGCCGGAACTTCAAAACGGGATTGGCGCCGTCATTGACACGTTGCTCGACATTGCGGAGCGGCACGCGGACAGCGTAATGCCCGGATATACCCACCTCCAGCGGGCGCAGTGCGTAACGCTAGGATTTCACCTCTGCGCGTGGTCGTGCGCTCTGCGGCGCGACCGCCAGCGCTTCGCCGAAGCGCTGGCGCGCATAGACGAGTGCCCGCTTGGAGCGGGAGCGCTGGCGGGAACAACGTTGCCTTTGGACCGTGAAAACACGGCGTCAGCCCTCGGCTTTTCAAGGCCGACGCTAAACGCCATGGACAGCGTCGCCGACAGGGACTTCGCTCTGGAACTGGCTTCAGTCTGCGCCATCACCCAGACGCACCTTTCGCGCTTTTGCGAGGACGCCGTCCTATGGTCAAGCGAGGAGTTTGGATTTGTCGACATGGCGGAAGCGTGGAGCACGGGCTCGTCGATAATGCCGCAGAAAAAAAACCCCGACTTCGCCGAGCTTATACGCGGAAAGGCCGGACGGGCGACTGGAAACATGGTAACGCTGTTCACTCTGCTAAAAGGATTGCCATACGCTTACAACAAGGATTTACAGGAAGATAAGGAGGCATTATTCGACAGTCTTGACACGGTGGAAACGTGCCTGCGTATGTTTCGCGGGATGATGGCGGGGGCGAGTTTCAATACTGTCAGGATGGCGGAGGCCGCGACAGGCGGCTTTCTTGAGGCTACGGACGCCGCCGAGTACCTTGTCCGCAAGGGACTGCCTTTCAGGAAGGCGCACGAGGCGGCCGCTTTGGCCGTACGCGACTGTATCGCGGCAGGACAAAACGGCATTGCCTGCCGCAGCCTCGCCGAACTCCGTGAGCGCTCGCCGCTCTTCGACAACGATGTTTACGCTCTCTTTTCTCCCGCCGCCTGCGCCGATGCCCGCCGCCTTCCCGGCGGAACCGCGCCGGAAGAAGTCCGACGCCAGATAGCCGCCCTGCGAGCGGCGAAGACTTGCGGATAACCGGTTTAACGTCATCTAATCCGCAAACTTACTCGCAAGGACTACTCGCAACCCAAAATCGAAAACATTGCCTATTGCTCATTTGTCAGATGGATTGCTTCGCCCTGAGCGTCGGCTGAGAGGCCGGGACAGAGTCCGTCCGTTGCCGCTTGCGGGCAAAGTCGCGGAGACGGGTTTTTGAGGCGGTTTTGCTGCCTAAGGGCCGGTTTTCGTGGGGTTAGGCAGGTGGTGAAGCGGATTTGCGGGGGATTTTGGCGGGATTCCTCGGAGAGGGTCTGACCCTAGCCTTAATCCTCTGTGAGAGAGGCCTGCCCCCTCCCCTCGCCGACAAAAGTTCCGCCTCCTCCTCCCCCGCATCCTCGCTCCAACGCTCCGCCCCTTCAGGCGGCTCGTTTTCCACAATCCTCGACCAATACCGGTCGCCCCAGATGTGCCCCGTCCAGCCGTTCAACAAGTTACACCTCACTGCAAACGTCTGCTTGAGCCACTGCATTATCCGCGGCAACTGGAACCCGTCCGCAGGCTTGACGCAAAAGACGAGCAGGTCGTCTTTCAGACACAGTCCGCGAATCTCAAAATCAAAGCGCGCCGCCGTATCGTCCAAAACCCTGGCGAAAAGCCGGAGCGCCTT
>JAIRSQ010000204.1 GCA_031255395.1 Spirochaetaceae bacterium
GAAGCCTGCAAACTTATCTTAACGCGTGGACATTTCCCGACAAGACGGTTTATCCGGCAAGTTCCACTAACGAAAAAGATTATTTCAATTTGATGGCCGTTTACGGGGATGCCGTGTTCTGTCCGAATCTGGATGAATGGACATTTATGCAGGAAGGCCATCATCTTGAGTATGCGAAAGGGAAACTCGGTATTTCGGGTGTCGTTTACAACGAGATGAAGGGAGCGTATTCCGGAACGGACAAATATGCCGCCCACTGGTCGCTTCGTTCCGTGCTGCCCGATACTATATACGCCTTGGATTCGGGCGGCGATCCTGACCGCATACCGGATTTAACGTATAAAGAGTTTAAGCGTTTTCATGCGGAGCGTTACGGGCCGGCAAACTGCCGCGTGTTTTTAGCGGGGAACATTCCTACCGAAAAACAGCTTTCATTTTTAAACGAAAAATTTCTTGCCGGTTTTGAGGATGGCGGTTCTGCCGCTCCGCCCGTAAGCATAGCGAAAACTTGGGATGCGCCGCGTTTTTACACGACGGATGTCCCTGCGGGCGCGGGTGAAAAGGCCGGCGTGTTCATTTCGTGGCTTGCGGCTAAGGACGAATCCGCGTACGCATCGCTTCCTCTGTCCGTATTGACGGAAATATTGTTGGGACATGACGGCGCACCGCTGTCCCGTTCCCTGATCGAATCAGCACTGGGAGAAGACCTAATCTCCGTAAGCGGGCTGGAAAATGAAATCAAACAACCGGTATTCACTGTCGGATTGCGCGGCATCCCATTCACCGACCAAGACATCGAAAAAAAAGCCGCAGAGATAGAAACATTGATACTGAACGAACTGAAGCGGCTTGTTGCGGAAGGTATCCCGAAAAAGGAAATAGAATCGGCTCTGTTTTCGCTGGAATTTTCACATCGTGAAATAAAACGGGCGCACGGCCCGCTCTCGCTGGTCTGGTTGCGCCGGTCATTGCGCGGCTGGATTCACGGACTTTTGCCATGGGAAACGCTGCTCTTTGTTCCTCAATTTGAACGGTTAAAAAAATCAATAGAAAACGACGGCCGTTATTTTGAAAATCTGATACAAAAAACATTTTTGGACAATCCGCACCGCGCCCTCGTGATACTGCGTCCCGAAAAAGATTTTTTAGCTAAAAAAGAAACCGCTCTGAATGAAAAGCTAGGGCAAAAAGAGCGGGCGTTGACAGAGCGGGAAAAGAAAGAAATACAAGAAAAAAATAAAGCCCTCATTTCCCTGCAAAACGCCCCGGATTCTCCTGACGCGCTGAAAACGATTCCGCATTTGAGCATAAGCGATCTCACCGACAGTATAGAAATAATTCCACGCGAGCTGATAGATTTAGGCGGCATTCCCGCGCTGAATCATACAATATTTACTAACGACATAACGTACTGCGATTTCGCGTTTCCGTTAGATATACTTGACGCGGAAGACTATCTTTGGTTGCCACTGTTCGCGCACTGTATTAGCGCGCTGGGGCTTCCGGGCGTAAACTATGCGGAAGTTTCTAGCCGGCTCGCCCGCGTCACTGGGGAATTTTTTACAGCGTTGCGCGTCAATTCCATACCGGACGGTACGGGAGCAACGATAGAAACGCCGTCAGGTTTTCTTGACGCTGCCGGTCGCGACTGGCTCATATTCCGCGTTAAAACCTTTGATCACAAGGTTGAACCCGCTCTGGAACTTGTAAAACAGATCGTTACAAACGCCGACTTTTCCGACCTGCGCCGCCTGCGGGACCTTGTCCTGGAAATGAAAAACGAGTTTGACGAAAATCTTGCAAACGCGGGAAGTCTTTTTGCGAGTCTGCGCGGAAATCGCTCAATCACGCGCGCCTCCGGCATTGTCGAGCTATGGTCAGGTTTTACCGCGCTGGAATTCATCCACAAAGTCGCAGAGTACGACATTTCCGAAGTGAGCCGCGTCCTTACGGATATACGCGACAGGCTTGTGTCTGAGTCCGGCTTGTTTATAAACATAACAGGTGAAAACAAAGCGGCGCTTCCTGTTATCGAAAAAAACTTTTCGTCTTTTGCGCCGCCGCGTAAAAGGAATAAAGCCTGTTACGAAAAAGATTTTTTTGACAGGGCAGCCTTGGCGCACAATCTGCTGATAAACGGCGCGCTAGAAACGAGTGTGCCGGAAATTTTTTCATCAAGGATACTGCAGATCGGCTTTGCCACGCTTTCGTTCAAAGCGTCCGGCATAGGCACAAAAGAAGCGGCTGCGGAAACGGTTTTGTCACATTACCTTTCAACCGGAGCGTTGTGGACAACACTGCGCATGAAGGGCGGAGCATACGGCTCTCACGCGTCGGCAAACAGTTTAGAAAATTCGTTCACATTCTCGACATACTGCGATCCCAAGCCGTACGAATCGGTTGAAGCGTTTGCCGGCATACTTAAATCGGCATATAAAACAATAATCCCAGCCGATATGCTGGAAAAAACAATAATCGGCACTTACGCGAAAGAAAAACCTCCTGCCGCGAATCCTGTTAAAGGTTTTAAGGATTTTATGCGTTTTCTATACAACATAGACGATGGACGGCGAGAGGCAAACTTGAAGAATATAATGGCCGTAAGCGCGGACGATATAACCTGCGCCGCGGAGCGGCTCTATGAAGCGGTTGGAGAAAACAGTCGCCGTGTCATATTCGCCGGAAACACGGAGGCAAAAAAAGCCGCTCGTAAATTCAAGGCAAGCGTTTACGAATTACCTGTTTAGTTTTTCCGCGTACACTTCAAACGTATCGCCCAGACTGAATATCTTGCTTAACGCCATAACGGCTTTGTACATAAAACTACGGGGCGTCAAGCGAGAGCAAAACGGAAACCGTTCCGGATGGTGTCCGGTAATTACCGTTTTTTTTACAGCGAAACCGAAACGGGGCAAAACTTTTTTTACGCTCCGCTCACTCCAGATTGTCCAGTGATCGGCTGGACTTTTTTCCAGGAATTGTCGCGGCGAAATCCGTCCTGAAATGCCCCGCAGGTTTGGCGTTGAAAACGCAAGTATGCCGCCTGAGTTTAGCAAGCCGTGTATCTTTTCGAGCGCTGTTTTTATTGCGGAACCGCCGCCAACAGCCAATGCCGTTTCAAAATGTTCGATTACATACCATAAGGATATCACGTCAAATTTACGCGTTAACGGTACGCTCATTTTTTGCTCTAAGGAGTCTTCGGGAAAAAAGCCTTCAAACGCCTCTATATGCAGTTTATCGCGCGCGTAATTGACGGCCTCGCCGGAGCTGTCAATGCCAACGCATTCAAAGCCTTCGCCGCGGGCAACGGCGGCGAAGGCTCCGTACGCGCAGCCTATGTCTAACAGATGGCGGCCGCTATGACTGCCGGTCAGCGTTTTAATTACCGCAAGGCGGCGGCGGGCCATCATTGCAAGGTTTGGAAAGTCTTCTAGATACGTTTTTCCGTACTGTTTTTTATAGTTTTCGAAAAAATACGCTTCCGTATACTGTATATCTGGCGGCGCGCTTCGGTTCATGTACAATGTGCCGCAACGCGGACAGCGGCGGTATGTCCTGCCGGCAAACCTGCCGGCAACGGACGGCTTTGTATAAGCGCATAGCGGGCAGACCGCAGAGGTTTTGGGATCGAGTCTGTTGATGTAAGCGGTAAACGTTTCCTGTTG
>JAIRSQ010000084.1 GCA_031255395.1 Spirochaetaceae bacterium
GCCGGGGAGCAGCTATGAGGCGTTGACTCTGCGCGGTTATGGCGTTAGATTTGAAACATGATTTTCCCGTTAGAAGAACTGATCAAATATCAAGGCAATATGTACGAGATTACCTGCGCGGCGGCGCGAAGGTCGTACCAGCTTTCAAAACTTGAGGACCCGGAACTGGAAGAAAACGGCGGCAAGTCCGTTTCGCTGGCGGCAAGACAGGTTTTTACCGGAAAGGTAAAATTTCGTTTGTCGGAAAATGTTGAAAATCCCGCGATAGCGGTCTATTGAACGCCGTAACCCATGCCGGAAAAGCCGGTTCCCGTAGTAGTCCTGTTCGGCCCGACAGCGTCCGGTA
Source organism: Spirochaetaceae bacterium (assembly GCA_031255395.1). Lineage (GTDB taxonomy): Bacteria > Spirochaetota > Spirochaetia > Treponematales > Breznakiellaceae > JAIRMY01. The sequence continues at coordinate 347 of JAIRSQ010000084.1, forward strand.
AAACGGCGTTACTCGAAAAGCTTTTTTGCGGCACGGGTATCGCGGCGGAAGTCGTTTCCGCCGATTCCATGCAGGTTTACCGCGGACTGGACATAGGGACAGCAAAACCGCCGCCAAGTCTCACCGCCGCGTTGCCGCATCACCTTATCGACATACTCGATCCGTCAGAACAGTTTAACGCCGGACTCTTCGCGAGCCTCGCGGACGCCGCCTGCGCCTCGATTCATGAGCGCGGACTGCTTCCCGCGGTTTCAGGCGGAGCGGGCTTTTACCTAAAAACGTTCATTTACGGAACGCCTGATTCGCCGCCCTCGGACGCCGCGATACGGGAAAAGCTGTATGCTGAAATAAATAACGGCGGCAACGCCGCGCTCCTTGCGGAACTGCGCGAGGCTGACCCCGAAAGCGCCGAACGGATACATCCAAACGATGAATACAGGCTGCTCCGCGCGCTGGAAGTTATCCGCCTGACGGGGCAGCCGTTAAGCTCGTACGCTGCGAATCAGGGTCGACGAGACGGGTACAGGTTTTTGCTCATCGGGCTTGAACGGGACCGCGACGCTCTTTACAAGCGGATAAACAGCCGTTGCGCCCGAATGTTTGACGAAGGGCTTCCGGCGGAAGTGCGGACGTTATTCAGCAAGGGGTATACGCCCCGCGATCCGGCGATGCGCGCTATCGGCTACAAGGAATTTTTTGTCGACGACTATGACGGCGGTTGGCGGCTCTCGGCAGACCTTGCGGGCATAGAGGCGCTAATAGCCCAGCATAGCCGCCAGTACGCCAAACGCCAGATCACATGGTTCAAAAATATTCCGGATGTCGCATGGATCAAACTCGACGAATCCCAAAACTCAACGGACGCGGCGGCTGCGGCTATTCGCAAAAGAATCGACGCGTTCATCAAGGAATAAGGCATGAAACACGGCGAATATATATCTTTTTGCGAGTGCCGGAACCGCTTTCGCGAAATCGCGCAAAGCGTGCGGGACGCGCTGCCCTGTTTGCAAAATCTGCAACAGCGGCTGGTTGACTCGCGGGACGGGCCGCGTTACCATGTTGATACGCCTGTCGTGTATAACGAATCGCTTGACGATGTGAACGAAGCGGCGGACATACGCCTTATTCTTGTTGGGGACAATCCGGGACGGCGCGAACAGGCCGCTGAAAACCGCCGCTACCTTGTAGGTCAATCCGGCAAAATCGCGGAGGCTTTTTTCAGGAACGAAAAAAGCCTGTCGATTGATTTTAGGAAAAATGTAATCATACTGAACAAAACCCCCGTACACACTCCGCGAACTGTTGGATTAAAAGAACTGTGCAAACTTGGAGGCGAAAAAACAAAGCGCGTCATAGACGGGTCACAAAAGATGATGGCCGGACTGCTGGCGGATTTTTACGCGGCACTGCGCGTTCCTGTTTGGATATGCGGGTATTCCGAAATGAAAAAACGCGGGATTTTCGAACCGTATACCGACGCTCTGCAAGATCTGATTCGCGACGGCACTCTGGATCGAAACGACGTATTCTTATATCGCCATTTTTCGATGAACCAGTTTACGATAGACCTGCGTAAAAAATCACCGCCAAACGCGTCCGCGCAATGCGTCGCCGAAACCCTGCGTCAAACAGGCACCGATTACCGTAAAAAAATTTTGGGTATGTAAAAACCTGCCGTCCCTTCGCCGGACTGTTTCGCCCCGCGCCCGCGCAATAGCGAGCGTATATTATAAAGCTCCGTAAACATCAAGTTCGCCCGCCATAAACGCTTCCGTAGCGGTTCCGCCTTCTGGAACGATAAGGAGGGCGCCGTCCGCGCGTATGCCGGCAATTACGCCATTCACGACGCGGGCGGGACTGGTTCCGGCGGCGAAACGGACATTTCGGCCTTTCATGTACAGCATTCTCTCAAGCTCTTCCCGCCAAACGCCGTCAAAACCTGGCGAAACGGCGTCGTGCAAAAAAAACAGGGTTTTTTCGAGCAGGAGGGACAGCGGCGGCTCAACGTAAATCGCCGCCCTGTCCTTGTTGACTGCCGCCAGTTCGCAGGCTATGGACGACGCATGGGGAGTTGGGCCGTCCTCGCTAAACTTTTCGGCGACATTGATCCCGATACCCGCCAAAACCGTGCCGCCGTTGTTCTCCGTGAGCAGGCCGGCGCATTTTTTGTTTCCCAGCATCACATCGTTGGGCCATTTCACAGCTAACGCGGACGCAAGATCCGGCTCAAAATCCGCTATCGCCCGCGCCACGGCAAGCCCGAACCTCAGCGTTATGGCTTCAGGCACGCGTGAAAAGTCAGGATAGCGCAGTATCAGCGTAAACATAAGATTCTTGCCGGCGGAAGAAACCCAAGTCCGCTCCGGATAGCGTCCGCGCCCTCCGGTTTGCAAGTCGGTGGCGATCGCAGTGCCATGTGTCGCGCCCTCGGACAAAAGCCACCGCGCCTCGTCCATCGTGCTTGCGCAGACGGCAAGGCGGTAAACCGGCGCGCCAAACGGATTCGCTACATCAAGCCGTTTAAGCCGGCCAATCCTTTTCAATTTGAATATACGCCCATGACGTTGATGTCGCTCCAATGGCTAGAATACGCGTCTATGCCGCCAGAGGCTTCCTCCCAGATGTTTTGCAAGGAATAGTTTCGTTTTTGTCCGGCGGCGCGTCCGCGAGCGTCTATTTGGGAATGCGATGTCTCGCCGTAGGAAAATATGAGGTGCCGGTTATCCATGTTCCCGAAATAGTAAGCGGCATGATCATCCTCCGGCTTAAAAGTGTCCGGCACGAAACCCGCTCCCAGCGCGGGATCAACCGGGATCCACCCGAAATTATCAATCCAAAATTCCGCCCAATAATGCGCTCTGGCGGTTCCGGTCCCGGCGCAAAGAACCCCCGCTATCGGGATAGCGGGGATGCCCGCGGCCCGGCACAATGCGCAGTACAGCATGGCCGCCGTGTACGGATCGGCTTGTTTTTCTTGTAACGACTGGCTGATGGAAGCGCCGTTTACATCCGCCGTTACCGTAAAGTCTTTCAAAAAATTCCTGTATATGGCGAGGGCTTTCAAATAGGGATTCCGCTCACTGCCGATATACGCCGCCGCAGTTTCTTTTATAGCGGCGTCATCAGACGGCACGAGCGGCGAGGATTTTGTCCATGCCCGGAATACAGGCGAATCGGCGTACTGCCTAACCAGATTGGGCTGTACCTGAGTTTCGGCACCGTAAACGTCGACAAGGTATGAAACGGAAAGCCGCCTCGTATCTCCCGATTTAAGGTCGGTAAGTCGGTACAGCGCCGCTCCTTGATAGTCCTCGACAAACGACTCGGCACTGTCCGAAAGCGTCTCCTTGTTCAGTTGGGACGCGGTCGAGGCCGGAATGGGACGCCATAGGTACATAATGTTCGGCGGAGCGGCGTGTTCCGCCCGCACGTCTACGGAATACGATATCGAATATGTGCGCTTGTCCCGTATTATTTTTACGCCCGGTTTTCCGGTTACTTCGAAGGCTGCGGCGCTCTTTCCGCGCGGCGTAACCAACTGTACTACGCCTGACGCGGCCCCGTCGCACACCCGAACGCGAATCTCATGTTCCGACCACGCTTCGTAACCGCTCGCTTCGATTAGCGGAGGCGGCGAAACCTCAGCCGGAACGGACGGCAGTCTCTCCGCTATCCAACTGAAAAGCACGGCGCTCCCGTTCCGCGCGCTTCCGAAACCGTTGCCCTGTATCATTATTGACTGCCCTATAGCCGCGGAAGCCGGATTAATCCTCGTTATAGCGGGCGCGTAGCTCGTTTGCGACTCGGGTAACTTGGGTATAGAACCTAGCATCGGAAACAGCACGGGATTACTCTGTTTATTCTGCTTATGCACGTATATAAGCCCAGCTTCCCCGAAATCGGGAATACGCACGACAATCTTGTCATCACTCCATTCGATGTAGGATGAAAGGGTCGGACGCACTCCCCCTATCGTAACAAACGATTCACCCTGTTCCTTGCCAAAACACTCCCCCATAATTGTCAGATTTTGGCCTACAACGGCGAATTTCGGGTCTATCTCCAAAATTCGCGGGCTCTCTCCGCCACATCCAACTGTCAGTGCCGTCCAAATTAAAGGCAGAACGATTTTTGCCATGCCACAAAGCCGTACCATAAAATAATATTGCACAAAAAATTGAAGCCTTGTAACCGTCTGCCGAATGAATACTTAGGGCGCGGCCGCAAATCTGCCATATATTAAAGGCGGAAGGAAGGCTCCCATAACTCCCCGGCTCTGTCAAACCGCGTGCCTCCCCAACGCCACCTCCGTCATTGCAAGTCCGAAGAAAAAGCAATCCAGTAGGCTAATATTAATAAGTGATGGGGCAACCGACTGGCGGTTGTGAGTCGTCCGTGGGATATAGACTTTTCTGGTCGCGTTCTCGAACGCCTCGCTACTGTGCCTTGACACAACGCCGCCATGCGGACAAATATAGAATTCGACTTGTAGTTTAAGGAAAGTAAAATGGAAAAGACAACGTATTTTTGGACAATAACTCAGCCGAAAGGCAATGCCTATGTCATGTCAGTGCTTTTTTTATTGATTGGCGGCATAACGGTCGGAATCATTTTTGCCATGAAAGGCACGACTATTGCTATTAAAGATGGAGAAGTTGTAATAAAAACTTTTTTATACGGCAAAAAAATACCAATTGAAAATATAGATGTTGATGGCATCAGGGCTGTAAATTTGAACTTGGATAAAGAATACAATGTTTCGATAAGGACAAACGGCATCGGTTTGCCGAATTTTCTTTCAGGCTGGGCAAAATTAAACAATGGAAACAAAGCGTTGGTTTATCTGACCGATAGAAATAACGTATTATTAATGCCTACAAAAAAATATACTTTACTGTTCAGCATGGAAACCCCCGATGAATTTATCGAGAAAATAAAAAGTGCCTTATGAGAATACATTGGACAATCCCGCAAAATGCTTCACGACAATTTGCCTTAGGCGAGCGGAGAAAGTTAGCCATTAGGAGGAACGGATGCAGGCAGTGATACTTGCGGCCGGTATGGGTAACCGGCTGGGGCGGTATACCGCAGAAAATGTGAAAGCGTCTGGTGACATATTTTGATTTATGATTAAATATTAACTTAATGGGTATTATGATGCGCAAAGAAACAATAAGTAAAGAACTCGGCGTTTCGTTGGCCACGGTGAACAACTGGATTAAAACGCAGGTGATTCCGCATCCTGATATACACGATTATTATAGCAAGGAATCTTTTGATATTATAGTCAATAAGGTAAAAAATAATTCGGTGCGCCTTGCTTCCAGGGCAAACAGAACATTACAAGCAAAAAAAGAAATGTCCTACT
>JAIRSQ010000073.1 GCA_031255395.1 Spirochaetaceae bacterium
TGGCTAAAGCAGACGTTTGCCGTGAGGTACAACTTGTTGAACGGCTGGACTGGGCATATCTGGGGTGACCGGTATTGGTCGAGAATAGCGGAAAGCGAGCCGCCCGAAGGGGCAGAGCGCCTGACGGAGGCTGTCGCGGACGAGGAGAAAGCGGAACTTTTGTTGGAGAGGGAAGGGGGCAGACCTCTATCGGGGAAAGCAAAGGCTAGGGTCAGACCCCTTCCGGGGAAACCCTAGAAAATCCCCTACAAAGCTACCTCTCCCCCCGCCTAACCCCGCGAAACCCGGCCTTACAGCGGCAAAGATGACGCTAACCCCCTTCTCCGCGACTCTGCCCGCAAGCGGCAACGGGCGGACTCCACCCGCGCTCGCCGCTCCGCAATGACGCTAGCTCCCAAGCCCCACCGCAAGGCCGATTCGCAACCGCCAATCGACCTCATTCCTCATTTGTCTGCTGGACTGCTTCGCTCGGCAATTTGCCGCTCGCTCGCAATGACGACTCACTAGGGGCCTGACCCCAAGGCCGACTCGCTATCACCCTCCCGCCCGCGCTCGCCGCCCCGCAATGACAACCGTTTCCCAGTCACTTTGCGGTGGCCAGCTCTTTACCTCATCCTTTTTACTTTTTACTTCACATTCCACAACCCGCTCGCAAAGTCGCCACGCCAACCCTCAGTCTGTAACACCATTGCTCACTCATCATTCCTAATTTCAAACAGGCTAGAACTTGCGGAGAAGGTCTAGCGGGCGGCTTTTTCCGGCGCGGAGGGACGGGACGAGGGACGAGACGGCGGAGCAGAGGACGGTGAGGATGCCGATGGCGGCGACAGTTTTCCAGTCAACTATTACCGGAATCTCTTGCAGGTAGAAGCCAGGATCAAGGATTTTTACCGCGCCGCCGCGTAGCAACGCGCTAACGAAACTCAGGGCGGCTTCGAGGAAGCGGATTATGCCGTTGGCGTTGCAGCCTATCGCAAGTCCGGCGGCGATGCCCGGAACCGCGCCGGCAAATCCCGTCAGCAACGCGCACAGCAGGAATATCATGGCCGTTTCGCCGCCGCTTGAGCCGGTGGATTTTAGCACGGCGATGTCGCGCTGGCGCTCTATTACCAGCATCGACACGGCGGAGGACACGTTGACGGCGGCCACCAGGACGACTATCGCCATTATAAAGATGAGCATCTGCCGGGTCGATTCGTATGAACTGTACTGCGCCATCTGCAATTGCCGCCACGAGTACACTGAAAATCCTTCTCTCAGTTTATGATATATGTCGAAGGCAGTCGCGTCCGCCTCGCCGTAGGGATCGGCGGTTTTTATCACAAGGAAACTCTGAGAAATGTCGCGGCTTAGGATGCGGCGGCCCGCGTTATACCCGATTATGCACCAGTTGGCATCCAATTCATGATAGCCGGACGAGACGATGCCTTTTACCTTGAATAGCGTGGTACGCGGTATCGTCCTGCCGTCATCCGTAACGCGTAGCGTCATAAGGCGGACGGTCCCGCCCGGAACTGCGCCCGTTTCGCGGGCAAGGTCTTCGCCAAGCAGGATGTCATCGTCCGCTTCGATTACGCCCTCGCCGTCCTTGACGGCGAGGTATCGGCGGCTGCCGGCGTCCTGCCAAAACGAGGAGTCTATGGCGCGTATCGAGGCTCCCGTCTTGCCGGCAGTCGAGAGGATGAGACCGGGGCCGTCCGTCTCGCGCCAAACGCCCGTAACGCTGTCCATCCGGCGGACAATTTCGGCGGCGGCGTCCAGCGGCGAGTCGTCCGGCACGGAGACATCACGCAACTGCGGACGGGACCAAATCTGGATGTGTCCCGTGCCCAGTTCGATGAAGCGGTCGGTGATGCCGCGTATCATGCCGTCCGCGACGGTTAGCGTTACGATTATCGGGACAAGGCTTAACGCCACGCCAGCCGCCGCTCCAAGCAGGTAGCGGTTTCCGGAGGCGCTTCGGCCCAGCAGATAGCGGAACGCTACGAACAGTAGCGGCTTAATTTTCATGCTCTGAAAGAAGTCCGTCCGCCAGCACGAAGCGGCGAGCGGCGCGGGCGGCGACAGTTTCGTCGTGCGTTACAACTATTAGCGTTTTGCTGCGTTTTTCCGCCGCTTCGTAAAGGAGGCGCGTAACGATGGCGGCATTTTCCTTGTCGAGGTTGCCGGTCGGCTCGTCCGCTAGTATCACGGCGGGATCGTTTACCATCGAACGCGCCACCGCCACGCGCTGGCGCTCGCCGCCGGAAAGCTGTTGCGGCAGATGGTCCGCCCGCGCTTCCATGTTTACGTCGGCCAGCAACGCGCGGGCCGTCGCGACCGCCGCTTTTTTGGAGAGGCCGGCAATATATGCCGGCACCATCACGTTTTCAAGCGCGGTGAAATCGTTCAACAGATAGTGAAACTGGAATATGAACCCCGCGCTGCGCCTTCTGTAGCGCGTCAAATGTTTTTCCGCCAGCCTGTCCAGCCGCGTGCCGTCGACAGTTATTTCTCCGGCATCGGCGCGGTCAAGCCCGCCCAGAATGTTAAGCAGTGTGCTTTTCCCGCTACCGCTGCCGCCGGTAATGGCCGCGCTCGCGCCTTCGGCAAGGCTGAAATCCAGCCCGCGCAGTATACGCAGAGTCTCCGCCGCCGATGTGTAATTTTTGACCAGAGCGTTCACTCTGACGATCGTGTTTTCCATACAGTGATTTTCAGTTTAGTCCGGCAATCTTAAATTTGCAATTTGAGGGACATTCAAAACCGCCTCCCGCCGCTTTTCGCTATTCATACCGCAAAACTTCAGCTGGTTTTACGCCCGAAACTTTTTTAGAAGCCGCCCACGCCGCCCACGCCGCCGACAGAAAACCGAACAGAAATATCAGCGCGACTTCGCTTGGAATTATGCGGGACGGAATCTCCTTGATATAGAAAACGGCGGGCGAGAACACCGAAAAATCTCCGCCGTCCGCGCCGGTAACCGCCGCCAGAGCGTTTAGAACGAAGTTTACAAGCGTTTCTATCAGCGTAAAGAACTGTTTTATATGTGTCGAGATAAGTAGCGCAGGTATCATGCCCGCCACCGCTCCGGCCAGTCCCAGAATCACGCCGTTAAAGGCGAACGCGCATCTGACCTGAAACTCGCTCGCGCCCACGGAACGGAGCAACCCGATCTCTTCCCGTTTTTCCAGCACGATCCGCCGCTGTCCCTGAAAAATGTTTAGCGCGACAACGATGAAAATCAGCCCGACCAGCACGAACATCATCAATTTCTCGGTACGCAGCGCTCCGAAGAACGCCTTGTTGTAGTCGCGCCAGGTAGAAACGCGCGCCCGCGCGGCATCGCCGTTGCCCGTCAAACCGGCCTCGTCAAGAATCGCCGTTATTCGTTCAAGCGACGCGTCCAAGTTCCAGCGGTTCTTCAGCTTTATGCCGAGCGTGAAGACGTCCGGATTGGAAAACGCGGCGGCGGCGTCAAGATTCACGAGCGCCCACCTCGAATCGTATTCATAGAAGCCGGTGCGGAAAATTCCCGCGAGAATGAACGCGCGGTTCTCGCCCCCGCCGTCTCCGATAGCGGGCAGAATATCCGCAAACGAAACGAATTCAACCTTGTCGCCGATACGGGCCGACAGCCGCGCCGCCGCCTCCGCTCCGAGCAGTATCACATCCGCGCCGGCGAGGTCGAACGCCCCGCGCTCGACCTCGATCTTTTCGGCAAAGCCTCCGTCCGTCGACAGCGCGTCGGGCGGCAACCCCCTCATAACGGCGAGTTCGGGCTTCATAGCGTCACGCCTTAGTATCCCCTTAACTTCGCGGTACGGCGTCAGGGCGGAAACGCCGTCCAGCTTCCCGATGCGCTCCATCACGTCCGTCCTATCCGCGGGAAAATCATCAACCCTGATATGGTACGATGAGACCTCGAGTATTGTTTCGATAAATCCAAGCTGGAAACCATTCATCACGGCTATGATGACGGTCAGCGCAAGCACGCCCACCGCTATCCCCAGAACCGGCAGCGCCGATGACGCGTGGGAGCGTCCTTTCTTCCTGAAAGTATACCGGAAAGCCACGAATCCTATCCACAACGGCGCTCCGCCCGCCCTGTTTTTGCCCTTTGTTTTGCCGAACATAGCTCCCGTCATACTACCCCTTTTCAGCCGTTTGGCGCAACGCCCGCCGACTCGCGCTCTGTCGCGAGTCGGACGGACGCTGGCGATGCGCCCAAATTTCTTGGTTTAACGAGAACTCAGCTTCCCTGAATCGTATCCCATAACAATTTTATGAAAATCAGCGTGAGCACGACGAGTATCGTATAACGTATGATTTTTGTTCCTTTTTGGATGACGAGGCCGGAGCCGAGATACGCGCCTAGCATGTTGAATACGGCGGCGCAAAGTCCCAGTGGAACGAGTACGCGCCCATTGTATAGGAACAAAACCATCGCGGAAAGGTTTGACGCAAGGTTTACAAGTTTTGCGTTGCCCGAAGCGATCCGCGCATCGATTTTCGCTATCCCGTTGTAAAGGAGGATTAAAAATGTTCCTGTGCCGGGGCCGGAAAAGCCGTCGTAAGCGCCGATGAAAAATGAAATGATTAGCGAATATACTATTGTTTTGACGCGGGGTAGCGGCCGGACGGCGTTGTCAAGATTTTTTTTTGTAAACACATAGAACGTGGTAACGGGCAGGACTATTAGAAGCATCCAGCGTAAAAACCGCTCGTCGACTAAAAGGACGAGTGCCGAGCCGATTGCGGACCCTAATAGCGCCGCGGCTATCGACGGGAGGCAGATTAACATATCCACATACTTGTTTTTGTAATAACGGAACGAGGCCACCGCCGCGCCGGTGCAGGCGGAAAGTTTGTTTGTGCCCAGCGCGAATTGCGGAGGCAGACCCGCCAT
>JAIRSQ010000105.1 GCA_031255395.1 Spirochaetaceae bacterium
GAGTGCCGCCTCGCCGCTATTTTTGACAACTTTCCGATGAAGACGGTAATGGCGGTTCCGATGCGGGTCAAGGAACGATGCGCGGGAGTGCTCGAAGTCATCAACAAGAAAGACGGCGAGCCGTTTTCCGGCGAAGACCTTGAATGGCTTGAAATATTTGCTAATCAGGCGGCTCTTGCCCTACAAAACGCTAAAAATTACAAAAAAGCGCGGGATGAGGCCGCCGTTTTGCGGGAGCAGCTTGAAATCAGCGGAGCGTTCCATACTTTCATCGCAAAAAGCCCGCTTATGCTGGAAAAACTGGCAGTTATCGACCGAATCGCCGCCGTCGATTCTGCCGTTCTGATACTGGGCGAAAGCGGGACGGGGAAGGAACTCGCCGCCGAGCGGATACACCTGCGAGGCGCTCGCAGAGCCAAGCCCTTCGTGCGGGTAAACTGCGCCGCGTTGCCCGCGGGACTTGCTGAAAGCGAGCTTTTTGGCAGCGTAAAGGGCGCGTCCGTAGCTCGCATTGGACGTTTCGAGGCCGCTGACGGAGGCACAATATTCTTGGACGAGGCTGGGGACCTTCCGCTTGATTTGCAGGCAAAACTTCTGCGAGTAATCCGGTGGAAAACCTTTGAAAAAGCCGGCTCGACGGAACCGCTTTCCGTAGACGTTCGCATACTAGCCGCGACAAACAGAGACCTTGAAAAACTCGTCGCCGAAGAAAAATTTAGGAGCGACCTGTACCACAGGCTCAGCGCGCTGCCGATTTACATTCCGCCGCTACGCCAAAGGCCCGAAGACATTCCGGAACTAGCCCGTTTCTTCCTTGAAAAATGCATGAAAGACATGAAAAAGCGCTTTGACGGGTTTTCAGACGACGCTATACAGGCGCTAGTAGAGTGCCCGTGGCCAGGCAACGTCCGCGAACTGGAAAACTGCGTGCAACACGGCTGCATGGCCGCATCGGGCGGCACGATTCAGAAACATGACCTGTTCCCGTCCGCCGAGTCGCCATTTGGCATCGGAACACCCGATTATTCACGCTCGCTGAAATCGGCTGTCAACGCGTTCAAAGTTTATTTTATCAAAAAGGCTTTAAAAGAACACAACTGGAATCGGACCGAAACGGCGCGATCTCTTGACATACAGCGGACATATTTGGCTAAAATGCTAAGGGATTTCAATATTTCGCGGTCGGATTAGGCCGTTTTAAGGAGAGCGAATGGACAAAATGGCGGAAGCGGAAAAAGAGATTCGCTCCGGTGGGGATTGGCGGAGCGAGCTTTACGGTTTTTTTCAAAAAAACCGCAGGAAGATACTCGTATCTCTAGTGGCCGCGCTGGTTTTACTGGCAGGTTTTATAGTCGCCCAGGTTGCGCGGGACGCCGCGTTGAAAGACGCGTCCGCCAAACTTGACGTTCTTGTCGAACGCTATGATGGCATAATAAACGCGCTGACGGCGGACGGTCCCGCCGATGTTCCGGATTTGCTTGACGGATTGGAAGCGTTTGGAAAAAGCGCTTCAGGCTATCCCGCCGCGCGGGCATGGTTTATGGCGGCTAACATTTACCATGAAAGGAAGGAGTGGGAACGGGCGCGGGAAGCGTGGCTTGCAGCTGCGAAAAAAGGGGCGGCGACCCACCTTGCTCCGGTGTCTCTGTTCAACGCTGCCGCCGCTGCCGAGGAAGCGGGCGATCCTGACGCCGCTCTTGAAACCTACAAAAAAGCGCTCGCGTTTGCGGACTTTGCGTCCGCGGCCCACGCCCAGTTTGCCACCGGACGGCTCGAAGAGAAAAAAGGCAATACCGAGGCGGCTATTGCCGCATACCAGTCCGTCATTGACAAATGGCCCCAAGATACGGACTGGACAAACCTTGCCCATTCCAGAATCATTGCCTTGGAGCTCGGCAAAACGGAATAATGAAAGGGCTGCCGGCTTGTACGCTTGCTTTGGCCGTTACGGCTCTGTCCGTCTCATGCGGGATAGAAAGTTACGCCTACCTTTCGCCCGTTACGGACATCGTTTCTACGTTCAACAGCAATGCGGTAATATCGTTGCCTTCTTCTCCAGACGTTATAAAAATTGATTTTAGCCCAGGTAACGTCCCCGTTATGACCGTGAGCAACAGGACGAAGACCCTTGGCACCGATTATGAAATCTATTATAAAATATATTTGAGCGACAAATTTCATTCAACCGTGAACATTGGTAGCATACGAAACGATGTGAACCCAGCACTACAGGCAGACTGGGCGGCGTTTGAGCCTTATACCGTCGATTCCAACAACGGCTCGTCGTATGTCAGCCAGCTTGTTGCCAACAGGAAATACTATTCAATTATGGCGGATTCTTCCGGCAACCTGTTGCGGTCTAACGGAAACGGCGCATTCAACCCAAAGCCGTCGAACCGCTTTTTTATTTACGACAGCGATCTTGCGGACAGCGCTAACCTGAACGGCAACATAAACGCCGACATAGCCGGCATGACTGGCGGCTCGCCCCGTTACGCGTATGTGTCCATGTACATAGTTATGAGGGATTTTAACGAGCAGACCTTGGCACCCGTTTTTAGCGCTCCCGCTTTTATAAACGTGTTCCTGTTGCCGTCCATACCTTAAAAACAAGAGAGCCCGTGAACGCTACTCGCTGAAAATGCCGCGAAAAAAAGAAAACCGGACGATACTTGCAACGCGATCGCCATGCGCGTCAAAACGGAATCGGAAAAAGGGCAACTGACTAGGCATACTCCAGCTCAGTTGGTCATAGCGGGCCCAAAGTTTGACGCGTTTTGCCGTTTTTAGGCGGTTGTTGGCGAACCTTGGGGCCGACAGAAACAGAGGTTTTTAAAAACTGTAATATTTTTTCAGAATCTCCGCATCAAGCCGGTGCAAGCCGTAATGCTGGCATTTCTTGCAGTATTCAAATTTATGACGCGTTTCGATAATTTCACCGTACGACAGTTTAAGAAAATTATCGGCAACGGCCGGCTTGCAAAACAAATGGCATATTGACACCGACAAATCATGATTTATAATAGGAAATATCCGTTGCACTATGCAGGGATTGCCGGCGTTGCGCTTTGCCAGTTCTAAAATTTTTTTCAGATCCAGTGATGACTTGTTTCGCATATCCGTCAATTCAGGGCTTAATTCCTTACATTCGCATAAATCCATAAAATTATCATATGGTGAAAGATAACTTTCATCGCTAAGAACTTTAAATCCAAGGTTTGAGCCAAGTTCCTTCATTTTTTCAAAACCTTGCAAATTGTCAGTATAGAGAATATAAAGAATGACAACTTCTGTTTTCG
>JAIRSQ010000120.1 GCA_031255395.1 Spirochaetaceae bacterium
CGACGGGAAGCCTCGTCAAATGCCTGAATGCCGCAGCTTATCCGCGTTACGCCCCCTTCGCGGCAGGCGCGCAGGAAATCCGCGTCAAGCGATTCGGGATTCGCCTCGACTGTAAACTCAGCGGGCGGAGGAAATCCTTTAAGGCGGACAGCCAAAAAATCCAGCAGTTCCTTAATTCGCCGCGCTCCTAGCAACGAAGGCGTGCCTCCGCCTATGTAAACCGACATGACTTCTGTTATCCCGAACATTTTAAGCTGCCCGTCAATATCGTCGCAAAGACGTTCAGCGAAGCTATCCAGCAGCCGCCCGTATTTCTTGACCGGCAACGAATAAAAATCACAGTAATCGCATTTTTTTTCGCAAAACGGTATATGGATATAAAGCGCCACCTTCAAAACCGCCTCCGTCTTAACGATACCGCTCTGTATTTAGCGGCGCAAGCAGGCGCGGTATCGGCAGTGGTAGCGTTCTTACCGCTAATCTCTTGGCAATAGCGGCGGTTTTCGCGTATAATTGAGCCTGTTCCAAAACTAATTGTTGGATCAGGCTCAATTGTTCAAAAATTCGCGGTTTAAGCCGATTTCTTAGTTATAGGAGCTTTATGGCAGCTACATTTGATGAGGCGGTGCGATATTACGGCATGAAGCGCTGGGATTTGGCGCTTCAGATGTTTCATTCCGTTGACGCTTCCGCTCTGACGGCGGAAGAAAAAACGAATCTTGCCTACTATTTGGGACTTTGTTACACAAAACTGGAGCGTTACAACGACGCCGCGGTATATCTTGAGCAGGTTGTTACCGGCGAGGCGGGAGCTTTGCGCGTTTGCCAGTGCCGGCTCACGCTTGCGTACATTTACATGGTTACCAGCCGCCCGCGCCTTGCGGAATTTGAACTGGACAGACTGCTCAAAAGCGGCTTCAGGTCTGTTCAGATATACACGATGACCGCTTACGCCGCATTTATGCAGAAAAACAACGACAGGGCGCTGAAGATGTACGAAACAGCGCTCGCTATCGATCCGAATAACGCGACAGCGATGAACGGTCTCGGTTTCCTGCTTGTTGAAAGCGGCAAGGATTTACGGCGCGGGCTGGAGCTGTGCAAGAAAGCAGTCGAAAAGAGTCCGCATAACGCCGCTTATCTCGATTCGCTCGGTTGGGCGCACTATAAGGCGGGAGAATTCATTGAGGCGCGGCAATGGCTAAGGAGAGCGCTCGACCTTGCCCCGCGCCAAAAGGATATTAGTTCCCACATGAAGACGCTCGTAGCCGAGGCCTCATAGAGCGGCAATGAAGCGCCCGTCCCGCTTGCCGTTTTTTTTAATAATTCTGTTATCCGCCGCGCCGCCGTCCGTTTTAGCGCAGGATTCGGGCGGGATTTCCATCGCCGATATAGACGCTCTCCGCGCTGCCGAGTCGTTTAGGCTTGGGGTGGAGGCTTACAACCGAAATTCTTTTAACGAAGCGATATTCGCGCTCGAGCAGGCGCTGTCTCTGAAGCCGGACGAAGCTCTTATACTGGACTGGCTGGGACGCGCATACTGCCGTTCAGGCATGGAAAACATTGCAATAAGGCAGTGGCAGAGAGCGGCGGAAATATACGGAACATCTTCGCCCGAAGCGTTGCTGCTGAACGGCCGTATAGAACGGATAAATCTGCGCCGCTTCCCGCTTGCTGTCGAAACCTCGCGTTATGTCGAAATAGGGCGTTTTCCCGGCTCTTCGGGCGAGGTAACGGTGTTCAGCCAGCCTGCGTCGGTGTTGCCGGAGAGGGACGGCTCGCTTTGGGTCGCCGCGTACGGCAGCAACGAGGTCGTGCGCCTTGACGTGAACGGCATAGTCCGTTACCGCGAGCGCGGCCCGCTGACCGGTTTCGACAGGCCCTTCGCGCTCGCACGCGGTCTTGACGGCAGAATCTATGTTTCGGAATTTCGCGGCGGCAGGATCAGCGTTCTTGACCCCTCAGGCAGGTGGCTCTCGCACATAGGCTCGAAGGGGCTGGCTCCCGGACAGCTCAGCGGACCCGCCGCCCTCGCCGTTGACGGCGAGGGTTACCTGTACGTTGCCGAATTTGGCAACCGCCGTATATCAAAGTTTGATCCGGACGGCGCTTTTATCAGCGCGTTCGGCTTAAAGAGCTCAGAATTCGGCGGTTTCCTCGCTCTGTCCGGCATCGCTGCCAGAGACGGCCTAGTCTATGCCGCGGACAGCGTTGAGAAACGGATATACACCTTCGATTCTAACGGACGCTATATGGGCGAGCTTGTCTCCGAAGGTCTGGAAGCGCCTGAAAACCTGCGTCTGTTAAAAGACGGCAGACTGCTCGTTACGGACACCAAACGGCTGCTCGTTGCAGATCCGGATACGGGCATTACGCGCGTGCTCTACTCTTTAGGAAATTCGAGAGGCCGCCTGATAGACGGCATAATAGACGCTAACGGCGGGCTAATGGCCGCCGACTTCGATTCCAACGAGATAGCGGCGTTTACCTCGCTTGACGACATGGCGTCCGGACTTTTCGTGTACATAGACCGCGTAACGAGCGACAATTATCCGGCTGTTACCGTGGAACTGCGCGTCGAAGACATCCGCCGCAACCCGATAACGGGACTCGACGCGACAAATTTCATTTTGGCCGAAGAGGGTCGGCCTGTCGCGAACCAGACGTTTATTGCGGCCGGAAACGCCGCCGCGGGCGCGGATATAACGGTTCTGCTTGAACGGTCGCCAGACGCGGCGGCGCTGCGCGAAACATTTGCCGCCGCGTTGCGAGACATAACGGCAGCCGCTGACGGCGCGGGCAGCATAGTTTCTATCGTCTCCGCCGGGGAACAGCCGGAGCGGGAACGTTTTAGCGCGGAAAATTCCTCCTCGATAGAGGCGGCGGCGCGGGGACGGGACGGCTCGTACACGCCGCGCTGGCGTTTTGATTTGGGACTGCGCCTTGCGGCCACGGATCTGCTCGGACGCTCACCCAAGCGCGCCGTCCTGTTTGTCGGTTCCGGCAAGGGACTGGGCGGTCTCGCTTTTGAGCAGTACAGCCTGAACGAACTGGCGGCTTATATGGCAAACAACGGAATCGTTTTTCACGCGATACTTGCGGACGGCGGGACGGCGGATTCCCCCGTCAGCGAGGAAATACGCTACCTTTGCTCTGAAACGGGCGGTTCGGCCGTCAGGCTTTACCGTCCTGAAGGGATAGCTCCGCTCATAAAAAACCTTGTATCGGCACCGTCGGGGACCTATGTGCTGGGCTATACTTCGTCGCTTTCGCCGGATTTCGGCAGGGCCTTTCTTCCGGTCGAGGCGGAGGTCTACCTGCTTGAACGGTCGGGACGGGATTCCGGAGGCTACTTCTCGCCGACGGATTGACAGCGCTCAGGCCGGTCGCTTACCCGTATCTCCAAGCGGTGCCTTTAGGACCGTCCTCAAGGATAACGCCGCGCTCTTTAAGGCCGGCGCGTATCCCATCCGCCCGCGCGAAGTCCTTAGCCGCCTTAGCAACGGCGCGTTCCGCTATCAGCGCCTCTATTTCCGCTTCGCCGGCGGCGTTTGCGGGGGTAGCGTCTTTCCCGGAAATTTCCCGTTCAAGGGCCAGTCCCAGCACGCCGTCCATATCCAGAGCTCCGCCGAGTGCCGCTTCAGGCGGAAGGCTGTCGTCCTTTATCAGCGCCCAGAGCGCGGACAGCGCTCTGGGCGTGTTGAGGTCGTCTTCAAGGGCGGCGTCAAACGCGTCCAAGTGCCTGTCAAGCGCGGCAAACTTGCCGCGCTTTGCCGGAACCGGAGCGCCGTTCGCGGCGGCGGCGCGAATACCCGACAGCAACGATTTACGGGAATTCCGCGCGCTCGTCAGGCTGTCAACGGAAAATTTCAACTGGTTACGGTAATGCCCGCCCAGCAGGAAGTAGCGGTAGTCCAGCGGGTCAAAGCCCATATCGGCAAGATCGCTTATAGTTATAAAACTTCCCGCCGATTTTGACATCTTTTCCTTGTCAAGAACAAGAAACTCGTTATGCGTCCAGAATTTTACCCACGGATGTATGCCGGTCGCCGCCTCGCTCTGCGCTATCTCGTTTGTATGGTGAATCTGAATGTGGTCTATGCCGCCGGCATGAATATCAAACTGTTCCCCAAGATACTTCATGCTCATAGCCGAACACTCGATATGCCAGCCAGGGTATCCCCGCCCCCACGGACTGTCCCATGAAAGCGCTTGATTTTCAAACTTGCTCTTGGTGAACCATAGCACAAAGTCGCCCTGGTTGCGCTTGTTGCCGTCAGCCTCGGCGCGCGCGACATTTTTGTCCGCGTCAATATGCCGCCCGGACAGTTCACCGTAACGCGGAAATTTTGCTATGTCAAAGTACAAGTTGCCGCCCGCGCTGTACGTAAAGCCGCCGGCCTCTATCCGTTTGATTAAATCTATCATGCAGCCGATGTGTTCAGTCGCCTTGCAGACAATGTCCGGCATACGTATCCCCAGTTTTTCGGTGTCGTCAAAAAACGCTTTGGTATAGAAAGCCGCGACTTCCAGCACGGATTTGCCGCGCTCTTCAGCGCTTTTGAGCATCTTGTCGTCCCCGGTGTCGTCGTCGCCGGAAAGGTGGCCGACATCGGTTATGTTCATAACGTGCGTAACTTCGTACCCCAGACGGCGCAACGTGCGGATAAGCACGTCGTGCGTAACGTAAGCGCGCAGGTTGCCGATATGGGCGTAGTTGTACACCGTGGGGCCGCATCCGTAAAAGCCGGCTTTTCCCTCGCGGACGGGCTCGAACGGCTCTATTTTACGTCCAAGCGTATTGTATAAGGCTAAAGGCATATTCACAATCTATGCCGCTTCCCCCAAAATATCAAGGGCGCCAGGGTTTACTCGCCACGCGTCGGCTCGCCCCGAGCGGGGAAATGAGAAGGCAGCATAAGCTCCAAATTCTGGGACGGCTCTGTCCTGCGGTTGCGGATTGCCGTTTGCCTAAAATCACTGGCACTGCCTGCCGATACAAAAATATGCGAAAAGTAAAATTTATTTTGACAAGTTTTGTTATGTTGCCGTTAGCGTTTATTTCGTGCGCCACCTCGCCCGAACGCGCCGCCATCTTGAACGTGCCGCCCGAAAAGACGGAAAAGCGGCCTATTCCTTCGTCACCTGAGCATATACTGGGAAGCGGCTCGGTCGACAGCGAAAAACTCGCCGAATTCCTGCTGATTGTGAATCCCGAAGTGGGCGAGCCGTTCGCGCGCGATTTTGCGAAACTCTATGTAGAGGAAGCCGCCGCCGAGGGCGTGAACCACGACGTCGCGTTTTCGCAGATGTGCCTTGAAACAGGTTTTCTGTCGTTTGGCGGCCTCGTTAAGCCGGACATGAATAACTTTTGCGGGCTTGGCGCGATAGGGCCGGGACAGGAGGGCGAAAGTTTCCCGTCCACCCAGATCGGAGTACGCGCCCAGATACAGCATCTAAAGGCCTACGCCACCGACGAGCCGCCGAAAAACGCACTCGTCGACCCGCGCTATCGCTGGGTAAAATACGGCTCGGCTCCGACAATATACGGGCTTGCCGGTTCGTGGGCCGCCGACAAAGAGTACGGCCGAAAAATAAAGAACATACTTGACAACCTGTATGCCGTAGCCTACGGCTCATAGACGA
>JAIRSQ010000164.1 GCA_031255395.1 Spirochaetaceae bacterium
TTCCAGGCCAACAGCCGCACGATACAGACCGCCGACCAGCTTTTGCAAGAACTCTTAACGCTGAAGAGATAAGTTATCAATGAGCGATGAGGAATGAGGAATGAGGAATGAGCAATGATGTCGATTTGGGAGATGGCGGGGCATCCGGGCGAGTGGGCTGAGGAGTGTGCTTTGCGAGGGAGTGGCGAGGCATCCGGGCGAGCGGGCTGAGGAGTACGCTTTGCGAGAAGGCTGGCGAGGCATCCGGGCGAGTGGGCTGAGGAGTGCGCTTTGCGAAGGAGTGGCGAGGCATTCGGGCAATCGTCATTGCGAGCCGCGCAAGCGGCGTGGCAATCCAGTGCCGAGACAGACCTGCGAGGCATCCGGGCGAGCGGACTGGGGAGTGTGCTTTACGAGGGAGTGGCGGGGCATCCGGGTGGTCGTCATTGCGAGCCGCGCAAGCGGCGTGGCAATCCAGTGCCGAGGCAGCCCTGCGAGGCATCCTTGCCTAGATTGCTTCGCCCCCACGGGGGCTCGCAATGACAACGCTTTACGAGGCACTTGGCGACAACCGTCATTGCGAGTGGGTTGAAGAGAGGGGGCTCCTCTGATTTTTAATCTGCGTTAATCTGCGGACTATGGATGTCGGTGAGGGGGTTGACAATTTGGGAATTGCGTATTACACTTTGTAATAAGTGAGGTTATAGAATGACAAGCTTACGGTTGCCTGCTGATGTGGAGCAAAAAGTGTTTTCGTTTGCGCGTACTAGGAATCTGTCCAAGTCCGCCGTCATTTTGACGGCATTGGAACAGTTCTTCGAGCAAGAAGAAGATGTCGATTCCTTTCGAATCGGCGTAGATTACTTCGGGCGGTTCGGCAGCGGGGCTGTAGCGTCATCCTATGCGGAGGCGGCGCGGGTCTTTGCCCAAACCGGGGAAGCCGTGACGGGCGGCGAATCTTACGCGTCGGAACCGGCGGCGAACGGAGAAACGGTCGAGACGGGCAGGCTGTCCACCGACTACAAAAAGTTGATGAAAGGAAAAATACTTGCTAAATACCGTTCTTGTTGATGCCGGCCCGCTGATAGCGTTGTTCGACAGGGACGACAAGTATCATGGCGCGATAAAAGAATTTCTGTCGAAGGGGTCATACAGGTTCGTAAGCACTGCGGCGGTGCTTACGGAGGTTTCGTATATGTTGAATTTTAGCGTCGGGGCGCAGGTCGATTTTTTTGAATGGATACTGAAAAAGGGCGTGGTACTTTGCGATGTGGAGCGTGACGGCATTTCCCGCGTGATTCAGCTTATACAAAAATATTCGGACAGGCCGATGGATTTTGCGGACGCCACGCTCGTCCTTGCGGCGGAAAAAACGGGTATACGCAGCATCATCAGTATAGATTCGGATTTTGACGTTTACCGTTTGCCCGGCAAGGAAAAGATACATAATATTTTTTACGGCAGGGATAGCGCATGATAAAGGTAACACGTTTGGACGGCAGGGAATATTACATAAATCCTCATCAGATAGAATCGATAGAGAGCAAACCCGACACAACATTGTTAATGCTGTCGGGTAAAATCGTCATTGTTCGTGAAAAACCGGAAGAAGTAATCGCCAGAATCGTCGATTACAGGAAACGCATCGGCGGTTTTAAGAATGAAGACTAAAAGCGGGCGGTAGGTTTATATGGATTTAGGATCGCTTATAGGTATTGTCGGCGCCTTGGCCATGATGTTGCTCGGCGTTATCTCCGGCGGTTCGGGACTCGGTACCTATGCCGACGTGCCGTCGTTTTTTATCGTCGTTTTGGGATCATGGTGCTGTTTGATGGCCGCGACTTCGCTCGGATCGGCTGTCGGCATATTCAAAATAATGGGTCTGACTTTTACGGTGCCTAATTTTGGTGAAAAGAGCATCGTCGCCAAACTGATGGCCTTTTCGGACAAGGCGCGGCGCGAGGGACTTCTGGCACTCGAAGAAGAACTGGAAGACCTTGACGACGAGTTTATGAAGAAGGGAATGAGGCTCGTGGTAGACGGCACGGACGCGGCCATCGTCCGCGATCTGCTGGAAATCGAAGTTAGCCAGATGCAGGACAGACACGCTACGACTACCGGCGGCCTTAATATGTGGGCGGCGCTCGCTCCGGGCTTCGGTATGCTGGGCACCGTTATCGGCCTAATCGCCATGATGAAAAACCTTGAAGACAAGGCTTCCGTAGGCCCGAACATGGCCGTCGCCCTCATAACGACGCTGTACGGCTCGATGATGGCTAACTGGCTGCTCACCCCCATCATCAATAAACTTCGCAACAACGATGCCAAGGAAGCGCAGGTCAAAGAAATGATAATCGAAGGCATCCTTTCTATACAGTCGGGTGATAATCCGCGTATTCTTCGTATGAAGTTGCTGGCGTACCTGTCGCCCCCAGATAGAAAAGAAATTGAGGCGGAGTTCAAGGACACATAATCGCGCATTGAGTGGAGGATAGGGAATTGGCAAAAAAGAAAAAGGAACGAGAGGGACCTTCCGGTCAGGAATGGCTAACAACATACTCCGACATGGTTACGCTGGTTCTGTGCTTTTTTGCAGTCATGTTCAACCCCGATGAGTCTCCTCCTGCCGCTATGAGTCAGATTGCGGCATCTTTCATGGCGAGGGGAATGGGCGCCAGCGCGGGCGGCAACACGCTTGCGTTGGGGCGTTACGCCGAACTGGGGAACAACATCAACTCGCTGCCGGCCATGGATAGGGGGAAATCGCTCGGCACGGCGTTGCGAAAGGCAACAAGCATCTTCGCTCCAGAAGTGAAATCAAAGAGGATGTCGATAAAATCGGATGAGCGCGGCATCGTCATAAGCCTTGCCTCCGATGCTTTCTTCGCGCCCGCCAGCGCGGTGATAAATATCGAGTCAACCCGTGATATACTGTTGCGGCTGGGACAGCTTCTCGCATCAAGCGAACTTGCTGGAAGTAAATTCCGCATCGAGGGACACACCGATTCGACTCCGGTGGACCCAAACGGGCCGTGGGAATCGAACTGGCAGCTTTCGGTCATGCGTTCAATCAATGTGTTGCACTATTTGACTGATTTGGGAATCTCAGAAAGCCGCTTTCAGGTTGCGGGTTTTGCCGACACGATGCCAGTAAGCAGCGACAACACGCCGGAAGGCAGGGCGTACAACCGCAGGGTTGATATTATTATACTTGATGAAGCGCATTTGTAATTACAATCCAATTGGCGTAAGGCCGCATCTTGCGCCGGGAAAGTTTTTCAGGAGGATAGGATATGTCTGATGAAGCTGATGTTAATCTTGAAGAAGGTCAGGAGGAGGTGGAGGGAGGTAAAAAAAAGAAAGTCCGCGGACTGTTGCCCGGCTTGTTGAAATTCATAGCGTTCGGACTCGGCGCTCTTATCTTCATCGTCACCGTCGCGGTTATTACATTCAACTTAATGAACAAGGGGGGAAAGAGTCAGACGCTCGTTCCTCAGACCGAATCTTATGCCGCCGTCAAAAAACAGTATTCCATGTTTACGCTGATAGGCAATGTAAGCACTAGGACGCGGGATGCCACGCCTTGGAATGTTTCTGTAGACATGATCCTTGGATACGATCTTAACGATACCGCCACGGCGACGGAATTAACCTCACGGTTGTACCCTCTGCGCGACTTTACGAGGAGATATTTTAGCGGTAAAACCTCCACCGAACTTCAGCCCGAAAACGAGGCGCGTATTAAAAATGAAATCCGTGAACTTATCAATACCACGATTCTTGACAGAGCGCGTATTCGCGAAGTTTTCTTTGATAAATTGGATTTATTCGCGATTGAATAGGGTTGTCAATCAGAATGTACCAAGTTATTTATAATTCTAATGGTCCTGAAAGAAATAAAAAGGACACATTTTGCATTGCAGGTTCACGTTGTGCCAAATGCCACTGGTTCATTAAAAACTCGCGTGCGACAGTTGCCATCTTAGGGAAGAAAAAAACGGTTCAAGTCACCATTTGCGGTTTCAATAAAAAGCCATACGACGATATGCGGCATAAACTGACTATATGTAAAAACGGCGAATCAGTCTGACTGCCGCGAAACATACGGAGCTTATATGAATTATTCCTGTCTGCATACGCACACCTCATTCTGCGACGGAAACGGCACGGTGGAAGAATTCTGCGCCGCCGCATATAAAAAAAAGTTAGTTTCGCTCGGTTTTAGCGCCCATGCTCCGGTAACAAAACGAACCGGCCTTGTAACAGACTGGCATCTAAGCGACGGACGTTTTGACGAGTATTGCGGGGCGGTACGTGCCGCAAAAAAGACGTGGCATGGCAAACTTGCCGTTTACCTCGGTCTTGAAGTTGATTTTATCGAAAACGCTATGGGCGCTGCCGACTTCAACCGTGACGAACTCGGTCTGGATTACCTTATCGGCTCGGTTCACTATGTTACCTCGTCGGGCACGGTCGACTGTTCCTCCGACGAATTCGAGGCGCTGGTAAACAACGATTTTGGCGGTGACGCGATGGCTCTTGCAGACCGTTACTGGGACTGCATGGAACTTATGCTGGGCAAAGGCGGCTTTGACATCATCGGCCATGCCGATATTGTCAAAAAAAACAACAACGGCAACAGGTGGTTTTCCCAAAACGACAGCCATTATGTAAAACGTGTCGAG
>JAIRSQ010000175.1 GCA_031255395.1 Spirochaetaceae bacterium
CGTCCCGGCTATGTCGTTTGTATTTTTAATCATGGGCGCGCTGTGCTTTATATTTTCAGGCGTTGCGGTACTGATCGCTGTTTTCGCAAAAGGAAATGCCGGGTGAAAAAACTGTTCGCGCTACGCGGCGCTACGCGGTGCGTTAATAGCGAAGACGATGTCGCGCTACGGGTTTCGGCAATGTACGATGAACTCCTTTCGCTAAACGGCGTCGCGGAACAGGATATAGTGTCACTCCAATTTTCAGTTACCTCCGATATTGACGCCGCAAACCCGGCCGCCGCCCTGCGAAAAACCGGACGCGCCAAAGACATAGCGCTGTTTGCCGTTCAGGAAGCCCGCTCGATAGACAGCCTGCCGCTAACGATACGCTGCCTGCTCCATTGCTACATGGACGGCGGCGCTTCCCCGCGCCATGTCTACAGAAACGGCGCCGAGGTTCTACGCCCCGACCGCGATCCCGTCTAATACGACGACATTGCGAAGGAAATGATGAAGTCTATACCCGACGAACCGTTGTCGCCGGGCTTACCGCCTATCGCGCCGCGCTGCCACTGGAATTTGCCGTTCGGCGTGCTGAAACGTTTAAGGAACAAGAAGCGGAACGGGAACTGCGGCAGCGCGAACCGCAAGCCGCCGCCAAAACTGTAGCGCATATCGTCCGCAAACGTATGTTCTTCGGCGGTCATATCCCTAAACATGTCGACAGGTGTAGGGCGGCGCGCCGCCGCGTCAAAAAACATATCAAAAGCGAGAATACCGGGAAAAATCGGTATCCGTATTTCCGCCCAGTTTTCCCATAACGCGAACCCGCGGTTCAGACGCTCGCCGGTCCAGCCGCGTCCTATAAACATTCCGTCGATGGAAAGCTTGTTAACGTCTTCTATTATGGGCTGATCGTATGGCGCCAGCGGGAATATGAATGAAAGCCCGGTATGCAGCCCCAAAACTCCCTTAAAAGCCCATTTTTCGCTTGCCTGCCAGTTCCAAAGCGTAAGAAAATATTCAGCCTTCGTCTCGTTACGGGAATAGTATTCAAGTTCGATCTTGTTGGGCAAAAGCCCGTATATGGTTATGCGGTTGCTAAGAAAGTAGCCTTTTGAAGGATCGTAATATATGTCGCGATCGTCAAGCGAAACGCTAAACGATATTGAGTTGGAGGGCGTCCACTGCTTGTTGCGGGACCGAAGCGTAGGGTCGAAGGCGCGGTAAATATCGCCGTCAAAATCGTTGTAACGTAGGCCGATTCTAAGTCCGCCGCCTATGCCGAATATGCCAAACGGCAGTATCCAGCGGTAACCGGTGGAAACGCCCGTAGAAATGTACCACTGGTCGTACTTCATTAAGAAGTCGCTGGACGGAAGTTTTCCGGCAGCGTCATATTCTTCGAACGATGAAAATCCGTCCGGAAAGGCTTTGTCTTCGTCCCCGTTAAAGAACGGCGGTTGGTTGTCCATCTCGGCCAGCCGCTGGGCGTGCTGGAACGTAAGGTCGAAACCGGCTGAAACAGGCAGCCCGAACATCCAGCGGCGCGTATATTGAAACGAAACTCTCTGCAACTCCGGCGCGGCGTTCACTTCTGCGCCCATGATGTTGCCGTTGCCGCGAAAATTCCTGTCGTTCCATTTTAGCAACAGCGAAACCGGGAACGAATCCGGATCGCTGGAGCCGGAAAACGAAAGTCCGGCCTGTATATCGGTCGTAAACTGTTCTTCCACATTGATTATCAGATCCATCAGGCTGTCGGCGCTACCCTGCGGGGTGTCGGGAAACACGTTTGAAAAATACTGTAAATTGTACAGGTTGCGAAGACCGTTCATCACTTTGGTTTTAGAGAAGACATCCCCCGGTTCAAGCGGTATCTCGCGCAAAATCACATAGTCTTTCGTTTTCTTGTTCCCACGGACAAGTATACGCTCAATATGAGCCCTGCCGCGCTCGACAATAGAAACATGGTAGGAGACCGTCCGTTCCGCCGTGTCCCGCTGTTCCTCGCGGCCTATGCCGTTAAAGATGTATCCGTTTTCATAGTAAAGGTCGGCGACCCGTTGCAAGTCCTGCTCTAGCCTGCCGGCGTTGACGATATCGCCCGTTTTGGAATGCACAAGTTTTTCCAGAGTCTCGGTCGAAAAAATTTCGTTCCCGCTGAATGTAACGCCGCCAAACGTGTACTGGCTGCCTTCGTATATGTAAAAAACGAGGGTAAGATGATGTCCCTTGGCGTCCGTGCGGATTTCGCGGGTTACGTCTATGACTTCCGCGTCGATATAGCCGCGGTCATGGTAGAAGCTGGCTATCGAGGAGCGGTCGGCTATGAGTTTTGCGTCCTGAAAGGCGCCGTCATTGAACAGATTCGCTTTTTTTAGGCTAAGTTGGTTTTGCAGGGTGTTTCTGGAAAACACGCTGTTGCCTTCAAACCGGATCGCCTCTATCGTTACTTTGGTTCCTTCGTCGATTATGAACGTTATTCTGATGTTGCCGTTCCGATCGGTAGTCGTTTCGGATCTCACCGTTACGTCGGGAAAGCCTTTTTCGATATATCTGTTGTAGATGGCCTGTTCGTCCGCGCTGATCTTAAGCTGGTTTATCACGTCGTTGGGCTTTAACAGGATCACGTTTCGAAGGTCGTTGCTCCTTATCCCTTTATTGCCCGAAAATACGACGCTCGAAACGACAGGCCGTTCGACAACGGTGAAATTTATTATTACGGCACTGCCGACAATGTCGGCGGGTATGGCGGAAGGATTTATGCTTTCAAACAGTTCCAGCGCGTAGAGCTGCCCGTACAGCTCCGCGTAAAGCTCGTCGCTAAAGGTCTTGCCCACATACTGTCCGGTTACGCCTTCAAGGTCGGCAACTTTTACATGGTTAAGCCCGCTAAACGTTATACGCTCTATCGGTTTGCCGATATACCATCCTTCTTCCTGTTGGGCAAAAACGCCGCCGGCCTGCAAAAAAATCAGTATTCCCGCAAACGCCGCGACTGCCCGCGTCCGCGAAAACGCATTCGGCGCATCTTTTAAAACTCTCAATGTCAAATTAATATATCCTCATTCCAGCATTTAAGTCAAGGCAACGTCCACTTTTTAGACAGCGTTATCTTGTTATCGCTGACCCACGCGTTTTCCGGAAGCGTAGGAGTCAAATCCCAGCGAATATCGAACAGCGGCCCCCTGAACTCCACGCTCAAATCCGGTTCCACCCGCATACCGCCAAAGTTCGCTCTGAGCGGGTCGTAACGCAACGACAGCATCGCCTGAAGAAAGAGGCCTGCGCCAATGTACTTACCTAAGAAAACAGTTGTGTTGTCGAAATAGTTACCGATTCGCGGGTCGTTTTGCGCCCGTATTCGAGCGTTTTCAGCGTCATCCGCTCTGTTCGTATCCCTGAACATATTCAACAGTATAGCGTTTTGCAATGCCTGAGTCCGCAGTGAAAACATATCGATATG
The DNA here is from genome assembly GCA_031255395.1 of Spirochaetaceae bacterium. Taxonomy (GTDB): domain Bacteria; phylum Spirochaetota; class Spirochaetia; order Treponematales; family Breznakiellaceae; genus JAIRMY01. Next base: position 3,452 of record JAIRSQ010000175.1, read on the forward strand.
CAAAAAATCGCGGACAGCCCTTTCAAAGCGGCGCACAACGCCGAACTGGGCGAGCACGTCGGCGGTAGATGAAACGAAGGCGCGCTGTATAACGCTGTCTTCCGACGGATCGCCTGAAAGCTTGTCTCCCAGCAGCATGAAAATTTCGGCCTGAGAAAGCGCCGGGCTCGCCTCGAAGCGGGGTGTAAACGAGCTGAGAGGCTGGTTTTCGATGATCATGGAAATCGTTACCGGCTCGTTGTTGGCGCGGTCGCGGGTTTCGGCAACAGCGCTGAACCGCGGGTCAAACTGCACTTCGCTCTCGTTGAAATTCATCTGGCCTTCTTTTATGTAGAAACTGCGCTGAAAATAGAATACCTCGCCGCCGCGTATTTCAATGTCTCCGGTTATCGAGAAATTGCCGGAGAGGGTGTCGTTTACTATCCTTATGCTAGAGCCGGCGGCGGCGTAAGCCTGCAATATCGGAATGTTCATGTTCGGCCAAAGGAACGCGACTTTTCTGCCTGCCGTGATTGACAGGTCTGTCTGTATGTCCTGCCTTCCCCGTCTGTCGCCGTTTTCGCCTTCCTCAGCGGAGCTCGCCGCCAGGGATATTTCCGCGTTGTCGCTGCCTATTTCGCCCGAAATTTTTAATGTCTGGCCGTCGCTGTTCAGATTGAGGCGGCCAAACACCGTCCCGTCTACAAAAAAGCCCGCTATAACCGTGTTCAATCTGACCGGATTTTTTTGCGACAGCGCGATGGACATGTCGAACGACATCGGCAGCCAGCGGGACATAATAAAGCTGCCTCTAATCACGCCCTCGCCGTTTCCCGCTCTTACGTTTAACGGTTCAAGGCGTATCTCGTTGCCGTTGAAGGTCAAAAACGCCGGAATAGGGCCTATCTCGTCCGCCAGCAATGAGCGAATGCCCAGCCTTAGGCTGTTCACGCTCGCGGTCCCGAAAAATTCCGGATCATTTAGCGGCCCTGATATGCGGATGTCGGCGACCACGAACCCGCCGGAAATACTGACGCTGTCCGTCGGCATGTACGGCCAAAAGCGGGAAACGTCTATGTACAGGCTATTGGCTTCCGCGTCTATCTCGCCGTTCCTGATAAAACCCGCCATAGTCCCGATTACGGGCATCGGGTACGAAAAGGCCGCAAAAAAATCCCCGTTTTCGTTTATTTGCAGACGCGCCATGTTTTCCAGACCGCCCACAGCGTTCCATATATTCCCGTTTCTGGAAAGTTTGAAATCTAAACGTTCTTTGCTTTCAAACGTGCCTATCACGGTATTCTCAAAATTGATCAAGAGGTCAAACGATTTCAGCGCCGATTTGAAGTCAGACCACGAATCGGACTTGGCGAAACTGGCGTTCATATTCATTTCCGTGTTAAAATCGCCGCTAAAGCCGTTGCCCCAAATATGCGCGGACGAGTTTAGACTGGACTCGCTCAGGTTTATATTGAGGAACGGTATATCCGCAAAAAAGGCGCCGTAGCTTACCGACGTGTCGCTTATGTCGAGCCTCGCGTTGTCAAACGAGCCGCTTCCGCTCAGCGTTACGGGCTGTCCCTGGAACACGCCGCGTAGCGACGATAGATTTACGGCCGCCGACCAGTTTTCCTGCGTCTTGAAGAATCCTATATCTCCCGTGATAAACATATTGTTATTGCCGCCAAAAAAACGGCCGCTTTGCAGTTCCGATACCTCCGCCCAAACAAACAGCGACCCCTCGTCGTACCTTACCTCGGCGTCAAGAGTCTCGACATTGTCAGCTGTACGCAGCCCTACATTGCCGTTAAATGACGCTTCGCCCCCCGTGAAAAAACCTTCCCATACGCCCGCGGCTCCGCCGTACATCGCTCCGCGTCCGTCATCAAAGTATATCCGCCCGAAATTCGCCCCGCTCTGATTCACGCTGCCGGCAAACTCGACAGTCGCGGACAGATCGGCGGAAAAAGCGCTTTTTAAGCCGGAAATTTTGAATCTTTCAACGTTGACGTTCCATGAACCGGGAAAATCGTAGCGGAAACCGACTTCAGCGGAAACTTCCGCGTAACCGTTTGTCAGCGGAAACCGGGGCGCGTCCGCCAGCAGGAGGCCTGCAAACGCCCCTCTTTGGAAAAGGTTGACATTTAAGTCTATGCCGAGCGAGCTCGAAATATTGAGGGAGTTCTTTTCAAGCAGGCTTGCCTGAAACGTGTAAGCTCCGTTATTCGTCCGTAATTCAGCGTTAAAAAGCATGTCGTTAAGGTTTTCAAACATGGCGGATGCCAATATATTGATGCCTTTGCCGTTCCAAACGATGCGCCCTTCGCTAAGTTCCGCTCCGTCTCCGTTGCCGGAGAGCGAAAGGCTGGCCCATATATTGCTGCCGCCTTCCCACGCCACAATAAAGTGGGGGACATTGTACAAAAAGTCTTTGAAGTCGGTGGAAACAAAAATTTCGCTTGTCATCATAATATTGTCAAGTAAATACTGCGATATTAACGGGAAATGCGGGATTTCGACCGCGCAGGCAGTCATTTTCAGTATGTCGCTCATGGAAATCGTCTCGATTTCAAGGCGCGCCTCCATGCTTTTGCCGCCAAAATCGATTGAACCGTCCAATGTAATCGGCGAAAAACTCGCTTCGTCATAACTTTCAGCGTTTTTAATGCGAAAAGCGGTCATCGAAAAATCAATATTGTCGCCCGCATGATCGACAGTAATGTCGACGGCCTGCAATTCGACATTGTCGCCGGACGCGTCCGCCGGATGCCCTATCATAAAAGTTTCGGCAAAAAAGTTTACCGCGCTGCCGGAGGACGAGACGAGAAAGTTGCCGTTTAACGAGCTGTGGCGCCCGCCGCGCGCCTGACTCGCAAAGCTAAAATCATTCAGCGCAAGCTCGCCTGTAGGCATAAGCGGCTTGAACCCGAGACTGCCCCGCCAAACCAGGCCTCCGCGGGGCATGGAAAGTTCAAGTCTGTCAAAACGCGCCATGCCGGCGTCTCCGTCCGCGTCCAGAACGAAACTGCCGCTGCCGACTGGCGAGGCCCTATCAAGCGTTCCACGCAGCGAAGCGGTATAGGCAAGGCCTTCCGTCTTGCCAAACGAAGCCGTCGCGTTCCCGGAAAGCCGCGTCCCCAGCCATCTGTTCCACGACTTAAGTTCCGGCGAAAATTCCAGCGCGCGCGACGGCGCAAAATCAGCAAAACTCGCCTTGGCCCGCATAAAAGAATCGGCAAAGCTGTAATCCGCCTGCAAATCGTATCTTTCCTTATCCCCTATCTTTTGGACGCGCAGGCTGTCTCCCGTCAGCCTTGCGAGCAGTTCCAGCCTGTTCACGTTAAAATATGACGTTTTTACGCCTGAAAATGACACTTTCATGTCGCTTGCGCCGTTCAGTCTGTCGTAAACTCCGTCGATACGAGCGGAAAAGGCGGCGGAAATCCGCGCGGGGCGTTCCAGCCACGCGTCCGCACGTGCCGAAAGACTGAATCGCAGAATTTTATCGCCCAGTCGCGCCGAAAACGCCGCCTTTTCGAGCGCGGCCTCGCTTTTTCCCGCCGTAAACCGGATAACCCCGTCCGAAAGCCGCAAGTCGAGGTTTTTAGGAGCCATTCCTATCAGATCTTTGATTCTTTCCGGCAGGTTTCCGCCGCTACCGCCGTCGAACAGTCCGTCGACGTCTTTTTCGGTCTTCATCTCGATGACAAAGCCCTTGGCATCGACCAGCCTTAGCGCGTCAAGTCGTCCTTCCCCGGCGGGCGGCGACAGAATTCCCGCCAGCGAATACCCCGCTCGCAGCCTCTTCACTTTTATCAGCGAAAACAAATCGTCCTCGCCGCCATAAATTTCTATGTTTTTGATATCTATCGCGCCCAAAATGGACGGACTCATCGAGCCGTAGGTTACCGTTTTTCCAAGCAGTCTCTCAAGCGCCGCAACGCATTCCCGTTGCAAGACCGCTGCCCGCGCAAAAAGCCCCCGCTGGACAGGCCGCAAAGCCGCCGCGCTCATCGCGACAAGCGCCAAAAAGAGAACGATTCGTATGTCAAACAGGCTTTTTCTACTCATTCCTGCCCGCGACCCGTCATAATACACTACCCCATATCATTATCGGCGTTAAACATGCGGACGCGGATTTATACAAACAAGATTCGATTATGGCTTGCGCAAAGTCAAGAAGCGGCGAGAGCGCTGTTTGTGGCGGAAAGTTTGAGGGTATCAAAAAGTTCTGCGACTTCTCCCTGCATGACAAGGTCGAGCTTGTACAATGTAAGGTTTATGCGATGGTCGGTAAGACGGTTTTGCGGGAAGTTGTAGGTGCGGATACGCTCGGAGCGGTCGCCTGAGCCGACCTGATTCTTTCGGGCCTCGGAGCGTTCGGCCTGCGCCTTGGCCTCTTCCATTTCAAAAATACGGGCGCGCAGAATACGCATCGCCTTGGCTTTGTTCTTTAGCTGGCTCTTTTCGTCCTGGCAGTGCACCGTAAGGCCGGAAGGCAAGTGGGTAATACGGACAGCGCTATCGGTCGTATTGACACACTGGCCGCCGGGACCGCCGGCCCTCATCACGTCTATGCGCAGGTCGTCCGGCCTGATGTCTATCTCCGTCTCGTCCGCTTCCGGCAGCACGGCCACCGTAACCGCCGATGTGTGGATACGCCCTGACGACTCGGTTACGGGCACCCGTTGCACGCGATGAGCGCCTGATTCGTAGCGCAGATTTTCGTACACGTTGTCGCCGCTAATCGAAAAAATAATCTCTTTGTAACCGCCCAAACCCGTCTCGTTTACATTCATGATTTCGAATTTCCAGCCCTTTGTCTCGGCGAAGCGCGAATACATGCGGAACAGATCGGCGACAAACAGCGCTGCCTCGTCCCCGCCCGTGCCGGCGCGTATCTCCATGATGATGTTCTTTCCGTCGAGCGGGTCGCGAGGAATGAGCAACAATTTCTGCTTTTCGCGCGCAGCGTTAAGCCGCGCCTCAAGATCGCGCAATTCTTCCCTCGCAAGCTCTTTCATGTCTTCGTCTTCATCGTTGATGATCTGCTTTGTGCCGGCAATCCGCTCCAAAAGTCCTTCAATTTCGTTCTGGCTTTCCGCAATCTCGCCAAGCCGCGAATATTCTTTCATCGTTTCGCGGTACTTGTTCTGGTTTTTTATCAATTCGGGGTCTTCGATTAACCGTTTTACCTCGTCATAACGCTTCAAAAGCGATTCAAGCATCTCGTTCAATTTAAACCTCTATCCGCGCTCAAATTTTTAACAAAACATTCATAGGCGGCGATGGTCGCAGAAAGCGCGATATTCTGAACTTCGCCGCGCCCCAGCCAGTCCGCCCCTTCCAGTTCGTAGAAACGGCGCAACATCCCTTCGATGTCCTCCGCGCGGCAGTTTTTATCGGACAGGACGCGGCGCGCAAGCCCCCGCGTCTCGTCGTCGAAAGTTTTTCGGTACAACACGTCCCGCCAGTCAGCCGTTTCACGCTCCATGCCGTTACCTGTACTCTATACTGCGCCGGAAAGAATCGCCCGCTACCGGGATAAGCGCGTCAAGTTTTGCCGTCATTCGGAATTCACGGCGTTCCACCCACGATCCCCGCCCGTCAACATCGTATTCGTAGCGATAATCGAGCGGCGACTCGTCTTCGGCCTCGCCCGTCATGCGGACGACGCGTCCCTCGGCGTCGCGTTGCAACGCAAAACGCA
>JAIRSQ010000019.1 GCA_031255395.1 Spirochaetaceae bacterium
GGCCCCCCCGAAGACGTAATGACCCCCGCCGTGCTACGTGAAACCTTCCACATCGCCGCCGAAATAGTAACCGACCCCCGCACCAACCGCCCCGTCTGCCTCTCCTACAACCTGCTATAACGCTCCGATTCGGGAGGCATAAGGGGGAGGAGCGATGGACTACCGATAGGCTGTTGCGAGTCAGCATTGCAAGCGCAAGACCGCTTCGCCGCTGGATTGCTTTGCTAACGCTCGCAATGACGGCCCCCCAGGAACACTCGCCAGCCACTTCTTATCTATTATTTATTATCTCACTCCACAAGCCCGCTCGCATTGCCGACTCGTTATCTATTATCTCTTATCCCTTATCTCTTATCTGATCTGCGCAAGGGATTGAAGCGGAATTTGCGGAGCGGAGCAACGCGGAGCGAAGCAAATTGGAGCGGAAAGCCCGGTCGCCGCATCGCGGCGATGCGCCCAAAAACCGAAAAGGCAAAAAATACCTCAAACAAAAAAAATATGACAGTCGCGTATGCCAAACGCCCTTTTCGGGCTGAAGGCGGGGCGTAAAACCCACGAGTGGGGGTTGACGAAGATAGAATGTGGTTGTAAAGTAGTAGTTGGTAGTAAAACACTATCAAATAATTTTTTAGGAGATGGTTATGATCATCAGTGAAGAAGTAAGGAATGTCATCGAAAAATCGGCTTTTCTTGTGCTGGTAACGGTGAAGCCGGACGGGACGCCGCACCCAATCGTTGCGGGCAAAGGCACGGTTGAGGGAGACAGCGTAGTTTTCGGCGTTTACAAGATGGAACAAACGCGGAAAAATATCCTGACGAACAGTGCGGCGCAGGTGCTCGGGGCGACGCTCGACGGCGGGCCAAAGGGCTTCCGCCTGACGGGAACGGCGAAGGCGCGTGAAAACGGCGCGGACAAGCAGGTCGTCGTCACCGTGAGCGCCGTTGACGTGCTGTTGTAGGGGGTTGTATGGGTTTATCTCTTGTATCTTGCGGAATCTTTCGGTATGAGCTTGAAAAAGTGCTGCCGGAGATAGAGGCGGAGGCGGGCTGCCGGATCGAAGCCGACTTTTTGGCACCGGCGCTGGACGTGAACGCCGCCTTGTTGGAGGAATCTGTTGCCGAAAGGCTTGCCTGTCATGGGGACCAGCGGAATATGCTGCTGTATGGTAGCATGTGCCACACCGAATGGCCGCGAATAACGGAAAAGTCGGGCGCTATATACCCAAAGGCGGCCAACTGTGCCGAAATGCTGCTTAGTCCCGAAAAAAAGAAGGAGCTTGATGCGGAAGGGAACGTGTATTTCCTTACGATGGGCGGGCTTAAGCAGTGGAAAGAGATTTATCAGCAGGGACACGGCTGGGATGCCGCCGATGCGCGGGTCAATTTTGGGTATTTTGAAAAAATTGTTGTTCTTGACACCGGAATTTTTGAAATTGCGGACGAGGACCTGTTCGAATTCTTCGAGTTTACCCAGATACCCGTCGAAGTTATGAAGATAAGCCTTGATTACTTTAAGTCGACGCTCCTTGACCTGTGCAAGAAACGTCTTGCCTCTTAGTAGGGATTGCCGCGCCTAAACCACACAAGGTGGTTTAGGCGCGGCTTCGCGTCCGCCCGCTACGAGCAGACGTGAAACGAACCTTTTGTCAGGCTAGGCGCGGGGCAGGTTGTAGAAAGCCTTCTTTCCGGCGTACTCGCAAGTGCCTTCCAGTTCTTCCTCGATGCGGATTAGCTGGTTGTACTTGGCGATACGGTCGGTGCGGCTCATCGAGCCAGTCTTGATCTGACCGGTTTCGAGTGCCACAACAAGGTCGGCAATGAAGGTGTCGGCGGTTTCGCCCGAACGATGGCTCACGACAGCCGTATAACCGGCACGTTTTGCCATCTCGACCGCCTCGTAAGTCTCGGTAACGGTGCCGATCTGGTTCACCTTTATCAGGATGCTGTTGCACGAGCCTTCTTTGATGCCCCGTTCCAGCCGCTTCGTGTTGGTAACAAAGAAATCGTCCCCGACTATCTGTATTTTTGAGCCGAGAGCCTTTGTCATCTTTGCGTAGCCGTTCCAGTCGTTCTGGTCGAGCGGGTCTTCGATCGAGATGATCGGGTATTTATCTATCCATTTTGAGTAGATTTCCACCATTTCGTCATTGCTGAACAGTTTGTCCGGGTTAGACTTCCAGAATTTGTAGCCCTTGCCGCCGCCCTCGTCAAAAAGTTCCGAGCTTGCGCAGTCCAAAGCTATGCCAAACTGTTCTTTGTCCGCCTTGTAGCCTGCCTTTTCGATTGCCCGGACGATGTACTTCAACGCATCCTCGTTACCGATATCGGGGGCAAAACCGCCCTCGTCACCCACGGCGGTGTTTTTTCCCTCGTCCGACAGGATTTTCTTTAGAGTGTGGAAGACTTCCGCCGTCCAACGCACCGCCTCGCCGATTGTGGGAGCGCCTACCGGCATCACCATGAATTCCTGAAAATCAATCTTGTTTCCGGCATGTTTGCCGCCGTTGATGATGTTGGCCATCGGAACAGGCAGCACCGCCGTGTGTATGCCGCCCAGATACTTGTACAGCGGCAGCCCCGAAGATTCGGCCGCGGCGCGGGCAACAGCCATCGACACGCCGAGTATGGCGTTCGCTCCGAGATTGGCCTTGTTTTCCGTGCCGTCAAGATCTATCATCGCGCGGTCGATACCTGTCTGGTCAAAAACGTCCAGCCCTATGACCTCGTCCGCGATCTTTTCGTTCACATTGTCGACGGCTTTAAGAACTCCCTTGCCCTGATATCGCCCTTTGTCGCCGTCCCTCAGTTCCACCGCCTCGTATTCGCCGGTCGAAGCCCCTGAAGGCACCGCCGCCCGTCCGAACGATCCGTCTTCCAGCACGACATCCACCTCTACGGTGGGATTCCCGCGAGAATCGAGTATCTCTCGCGCCGTAACAAACTCTATTGTGCTCATTAATGCCTCCTCCGCAAAAATTATGTCTCATTCTGTCATTTTTGCCAGTCCGCGGTCAAGCCTGTTAAAAAACGGCCATTGCCGCCGGCGTAAAGCCGCGTTTGGGCATAACAAACGGACGGAAGAACTAAAAACGCTACAAGCGCACTATTTTGGAACGGGTAAGGATTTCCGCTCCGTTTTCCGTGAGCAAAATATCGTTTTCAAAACGGCAGCCTCCTTCAACAGGGTCGTAAAGGCCGGGTTCAATCGTGAATATCATGCCGGGAGCGAGCTTCCATTCGTTGTCGGCGCGCGAGCGCAGGAAAGGCTGTTCGTGCGGCTGAAGCCCGATTCCGTGTCCCAGCCCGTGCGGCATGGAAAGGCGCGCCTTTTTGAACAGTCCGTCAACGGACTGCGCGATGTTCCTGCACGGCGCTCCGTCTTTTACCTTTGACATGGCCAGTTCGAAGGCGTCCGCCACAAGCGCAAGGCGCGTCTCCTGCCGCTTGGAAAGCGGCCCTCGGGCAAAAGTCATAGTAACGTCGCTCGTGTAGCCGCGATACACAACGCCAAAGTCCAGTATGGAAAGCCCGGGCCCAGCGAAGGCGGCAGCCGTATACGGCGGAAACGCGTGAATGCCAAAGCTCCGTTCCGCTCCCGCCGCGAGCGTCGTAAAGCCTGTCCCTTCGCAGCCAAGGACGCGCGCCTCAAATTCGATGAAAACCGCCGCGTCCGCCTCCGTTTTTAGCGTCCCGTCGCGCACGTTTTTCTCTATCGCGTCTATGATCTTGTTTGTAAACTCCGACAGCGTCCGGTAAACGCGAATCTCGTCATCGTCCTTCACGGCTCTAAGCCGCTCAACCTCCGACCTTATCCCGTCCCTGCGGCAAATTATGTCAAAATTCGGCGTTTTATCCACGGTTTGAAGAAAATCCGGGTACGGCGTGGAGGACGGAATCTCGATTTTCGAGCCTGCCGGCGTCTTGAAATGCGCCGTTGCGGCCTCCATCGCCCTTAGCGGATCGAGCGCGTAATCCGTAAACGGCAACAAAAAGTCACACGACGAATAAAGGCGCGCCACATTCATGTCCCACGGCACCAGCAACGCCTTCCCGTCGGCTGACAGAAAAAGCAGGGCGTCGCCCGGCTGCCCGGTGAGCCAGCGGATAGCCGCGTCCCGCCTCTCCTCGTTGTCCTGAAACATCGCGAGAGCGATACCTTCAGCGTTCATCCATTCATAAAGTTTTTTCCGCCGTTCGGCAAAACCCATATTAACCCCCGCGATTTAGTATGCTGCAAGTGTACATATATGCGCCCGCAATAGCCAGACCGGAAACGCCGCTTTTTGTAGCGGTTTTGTTTCGCGCCCTCTTGACAGCATTTCTCTATGCGGTTACTTTTGAACAGGATACCGCATCGGGGGTGCGCCGGTTTCGACTGGTACGATTCGGGGTGCGGGTTGCGGGTGGAGGCGGACTGGTTCCGGGCCAACTCCTAAAACTGGCAAAAAAATTTAATTGCCGACAACGACAATTACGGCTACGCCTTAGCGGCGTAATCGCGTGGCGCCGTTCCGCCGCCTTGAGGAACGGACGCCGCGTCGCAATCAGGGCTGGCCAAATAAGGTTTCCGGACCTTATGCGGCAAGATTTTTCCGGAATACGGACGCTCCGCCTGCCGCGAAGCCAAGGGCGTCCCGACAATTTAATCCGCGGCTAAACCCGTAGAGGCCCGTATTTCGCGTATTAGGACGCGGGTTCGACTCCCGCCATCTCCAAAAGGCGCGTTTGCGGAAACGCCTGCCGGCGCGGAACCGGCGGGCGTTTTTCCTAATGGCGGAGAAACGCGCTGAAAGGGGAGGGCACTACGCTGAGGGAGCTCTTGACTTTTTTTTCCTGGTTTTCTAGGATTGTATGAACGTTTAATTAGGAGTGTTTTTTTATACATGCCCACGATCAATCAACTGGTTCGTTTTGGCCGGCGGCAGGTTACGTCCAAGACCAAGTCGCCCGCGCTCAATTCATGTCCGCAGAAGCGCGGCGTCTGTACACGCGTGATGACAGTAACGCCTAAAAAGCCTAATTCGGCTCTGCGAAAGGTCGCCCGCGTGCGCCTTTCGCACGGAACCGAAGTTACCGCCTATATACCCGGCATCGGGCACAATTTGCAGGAACACTCGGCCGTTCTTGTGCGCGGCGGTCGCGTCAAGGACCTTCCCGGCGTGCGGTACCACATAATCCGCGGAGCGAAGGATACGCTTGGCGTGGCGGACAGGAAGCGCGGGCGTTCAAAATACGGCGCCAAGCGCCCCAAGGCTTAAGGAATAACCATGGGAAGAAAAAAGAAAACAATAAACCGCGGCATAATGCCCGATCCAAAGTATAACAGCGTAATCGTGTCAAAATTCGTCAACCGCATGATGTGGCAGGGCAAACGTTCGGTCAGCCTTGGCATCGTGCACGGGGCTATGGAAACCCTGCGCACCAAAACGGACAAAGAGCCGCTGGAAGTTTTTCTAAAAGCGGTAGAAAACGTAAAGCCGGTGGTCGAAGTCAAATCCCGCAGGGTAGGCGGAGCGACCTACCAGGTGCCAGTTGAAATCCGCGAGACCCGCCGCGAGGCGCTCGGGATGCGCTGGATAATAAAAGCCGCCCGCGCTCGTTCAGGACGCGGCATGGACGAACGGCTGGGCGCAGAACTGCTGGACGCCTTTAACGGCACGGGAGCGGCCTTCAAAAAGAAGGAGGATACCCACAAGAATGCCGAGGCGAACAAGGCCTTTACGCACTATCGCTGGTAGCGGTATGGTTTTGGAGGGCCGCTGAGCGCTGGCGGTTGCGGGCCTCTTGACATTTTTTTTGGAATGCGCTTTAATTAAAAAGCGTGCGAGCATAATCCAAACCGACCGTCGAATATTTGACGGGATAGGTGGACGTGGCAAATAGATGGCGCGTGCCGTTTCCTGCGGGCAGCCGGCGCCGGTTTTGTTGTCCCCCTAAAATGCAAATAAACCGTTTGCCGGACGCTGTCCGGCGGATGGTGGATATATGCCGTTTTCAAAGGCTCCGGGAGAGCGTGAAAACGGGCCGTGCCTTGCGTAATTTTTATAGTTATGGCAGGTTCGGAATATCAGTTTATAGATAATAATGTGCCCAAAATTGTAAGGAGGAGCACGAAATGGCAAAAGACAAGTTTAATAGAAACAAAATTCACATGAATGTCGGAACGATAGGGCATGTGGATCATGGAAAGACAACGTTGTCCGCCGCGATTACCATGCACTGCGGAAAGAAGTACGGCGACAAAGTCATGAAGTATGACGAAATTGACAACGCTCCGGAGGAAAAGGCTCGCGGCATCACCATTAACACGCGGCACCTTGAATACCAGTCTGAAAAGCGGCATTACGCGCACATAGACTGCCCGGGCCACGCCGATTACATCAAAAACATGATCACCGGCGCGGCGCAGATGGACGGAGCCGTATTGGTCGTTTCCGCGCCGGATAGCGTCATGCCCCAGACGCGCGAGCACATAATCCTCGCCCGCCAGGTGGGCGTTCCGAACATGATCGTGTTTCTCAACAAGATCGACCAGTTGGAGGACCCGGAGCTGATTGACCTTGTTGAAGAAGAAGTGCGCGACGTGCTTACCGCAAACGGTTTTCCCGGAAAAGAGATACCGATTATCAAAGGTTCGGCATTCAAGGCCATGACGGAGCCCGATAACCCCGAAGCGATAAAGTGCATAGACGACCTTCTCGCGGCTATGGACAGCTATTTTCCGGACCCCGTGCGCGACATCGACAAGCCGTTCATTATGCCGATCGAAGACGTGTTTACGATTCAGGGACGCGGCACCGTCGTTACGGGCAAGATTGAGCGCGGCATCGTCAAACTTAACGACGAAATCGAAATAGTCGGCATCAAGCCGACCAGAAAAACCGTTATTACCGGAATCGAGATGTTTAACAAGCTGCTCGACGAGGGGCAGTCCGGCGATAACATCGGAGCGTTGCTTCGCGGCATAGAAAAGAAGGAAGTCGAGCGCGGGCAGGTTCTCGCCAAGCCGGGTTCCATAACGCCGCACTTCAAATTCAAAGGGCAGATATACTGCCTGTCCCAAGAAGAGGGCGGACGCAAAACGCCGTTCTTTACCGGATACAGGCCGCAGTTCTATTTCCGCACGACGGACATAACCGGCACGGTTACGCTTCCCGGCGAAGAAAAACCCGGCGAAAAGATGGTCATGCCCGGCGATAACACCGAGATTGAGGGCGAGCTTATCCACCCCATAGCTATGGAAAAAGGTTTGCGCTTTGCCATTCGCGAGGGCGGCAAAACCGTCGCTTCCGGACAGGTTGTAGAAGTTTTAGAATAGGGCGGCGCGGGCGGCAGGCAGAAAACTTGCTGTCTTTTGCTTTCCGGAGGAAAGATGACCAAGGAGCGGATTCGCGTAAGGTTACGCGGCTTTGATGTTGAACTGATAGACCAGAGCGCAAAATCGATTGTGACGACGGTGGTAAAGGCGGGAGCCAAGATAACTGGGCCTATTCCGCTTCCAACGCGCGTCAACAAGATTACGGTGCTTCGTTCGCCCCATGTGAACAAAAAGTCCCGCGAGCAGTTCGAGATGCGCACGCACAAGCGGCTAATCGACATCATCGAGCCGTCGCCCGAAGTGATGGATTCGCTGATGAAACTTGAGCTTCCAGCCGGCGTGGACGTGGAAATTAAACAGTAGCCGGTCTTTACGTTCCCGTAAACGGCGGCAGTTTGCGGCCGTTTACGGGAAGACGGGCAGCGCAGGAGAAAACGATGTTAGGGCTTTTAGCCAGAAAGGTAGGCATGACGCAAATTTTTGACGAAAAAGGCAATCTTATTCCGGTAACGGTGTTGCGAGTCGATCCGAATGTCGTAATAGCTCGAAAGAATGAAAAAGACAACGGGTACGACGCCGTATTGCTGGGGGTTGACGACGCTCGAAAAAAGAAGGTTACGAAACCCTACGCGGGACAGTTTCCTGAAGGCATTGCCCCTAAAAAGAAAATAAAGGAATTTCGCGGTTTTAGCCGCGAGTGCGCGGTCGGCGACACGCTGGGCGTGGAAATTCTGGAAGGATGCAACTATGTCGACGTTCAGGGCGTTTCAAAAGGCAAGGGCTTTCAGGGCGTTGTTAAAAGGCACGGATTCAGCGGCGGGCGCAAGACTCACGGTTCAAAATTTCACCGCGAGCCAGGTTCGACAGGACAATCGACCTATCCGCACAAGACTTTCAAAAACGTAAAGCTTCCCGGCAGGATGGGGCGCGAACGGGTAACGACTCTGAACATCAAGGTAGTAAAGCTGGATGCCGATAAAAAGCTGCTGCTGATAAACGGAGCGGTTCCAGGTGTCAATAAAGGGCTTGTCGTGGTTCGCGCGGCGGTAAAGAAGCAGAGGGCATGATGGAAACGGCGGTATATTCAACGGCTGGACAGGAAATACGAAAGATAACTCTTGACGACGCCGTTTTCGGGCTGGAGTTTAACGAGGCACTTATTTGGTACGCGATAAACAACGAACTCGCCAACAAGCGGCTTGGGACGGCCTCTACGAAGGACCGCGGCGAAGTGCACGGTTCAAACGCTAAGCCTTACAAACAAAAAGGCTCGGGCCGGGCGCGCAGGGGCGATAAAAAATCGCCGCTGATGGTTGGCGGGGGCACGGTTTTTGGCCCCAAACCGCGCGATTTTTCGTACAGAATGCCAAAGATGGAAAAACGGCTGGCGATTAAGACCGCTTTGAGCCTTAAAGCCGGCACGGACACGCTAAAGGTTGTCGAGGATTTTTATGTGGATGACGGAAAAACAAAGAGCCTTTACGGGATTCTTCGCAATTTTGGTACGGGCGAGCGCACGGTTTTTGTCTTAAACGACGCCGAAAAAGACAGGGAGCGCGTAGGCATGCTGAA
>JAIRSQ010000176.1 GCA_031255395.1 Spirochaetaceae bacterium
CGGCGTCGCGTCTTAAAGGGTTTTTTATGCGGTTTAAGGGTTACGCCCTGTCAACAATATTTTTTTGTGCCGTTTGTTTTTACTCTTTTGGCAGTGATGTTGCCGTTGAGGAGGCTGAACAAGATAAAACGGCAAAAACGACGGTCCCGTTATCATTTGTTTTTCATAATGTCGGCCTGAACGTTCTGCGTTCAATAGCATACAATTGCGGACTGAATTTTATTGGCACTGGCCTTGAAACATGGGCATCTATCGAAACAGGTTTGGACTGGAAATGGCGGAATATCGCGTATGATAATGTATGACTGCCCGATTTTGGCGTTCCGTTGCTGTATGTCGGGTACATTGTTCCCGGAATTGCGCCCTTCGCCGCCGTATATAACGGGGCGTTTTACAAAAAATGAAAGACCGCAGATCACGGGCATCGCTCTGGCGCAGACGTTTTTTCAAATTTCGGAACGCAGGCGATTTTAAAAATGACTGCCGGCAGGTCATTGCCGGAGATTGTTACCTAGCTCAACCATGTAAGACATTGCCGTACGGACGATTTTAGCGGTGAATTTGACTGGTTTGATTTTAATTTAATCGGCGGTTGGCCGAGCGCTCATACGGCTAACGCCGTTTCCGCCGCCGCCGTCATTTCCGAAATTTACCGCGACAAGACAGCGTTAAAAATCGGAGCGTATGCCTCTATGCCGGACCGTCCAAGTAAATACGGAAGCCTACGGCCATTCTGGAGGAGGCACTGACTAATCCCTAATCGTCCGCGAGACTGGCCAAGGCCATGATCCACGTTTTGATAAACGGCTCTATTTCGGCGCGGACGCGCTTTAGGAAGCCTAAATCGCTTGCTTGCGGGCGGGCGCGGCCGGCGCAGTCCGGAAAATGCGCCCAAAGGTAGCGTTCTAAATCGAGCAGGCTTTCAAGGCGGCCGACGGGCGACTCGCCTTTCAGGATTGAAAGCAGTTCTTCTAGCAGTTGTTTTTCTCTTTCAATAGCGGCGCGTAATTGAGCGGCCCCGCGCCCGCCCGCCGCGCGGCGGGCGGGCGGGCGCGGGGCTTCCGCCGCCAGCCGCCGCATCTCGTTAAGGGCAGCCGCGCGGGAGACGGTTCGCACGGCAAGCGGCGTCCCGTTCCCTTCCACCGCGACGACGCGTCCTGTTCCGGCAAATTCAGCCTCGAACAGGCGGCGGTAGCGCGTCATTGCGGGGCCGGAGCGGAAGCCGCCGCCGGCAGCTTCCGGCACAAAATTTTGCGCCATAGCCGCGTCCGTAGGATAGAGGCCGCCAAATCGCGTGTGCCGGCGCAGAACTTCGCCGTGAGTCGGACATCCGCGGCAGTGATACTCGTCGATAGTGAATGCAAAATCCATTCCGGCGACAAACACGGTTCCGCTTCCGATACGCAACGCGAGGCTCACCGCGCTCAGGCCAACCGAGCCTAGCGGCGGAAGTTCCATCGGCAACAGGGCGGAAAGCCGATCGAACAGGTTCAATTCCGTCCAGCGCGTCCAAAACAAACAGGTTTCCGTTCCCAAAAGGCCGCTAACAGCCGAAAGCGAGGACAGATCCATCGCGACAGGAACTTTCCAGCCGCCCATGCCGGCAAAATCCCGCAGATTCCAGTGCTGGGCTTCCAGCGCGACCACGAGATCGGGCTTTATACGGCGTTCTTTGAGTGCTCGCAACGCTGTATCAACGCAGATTATGCGGCAGTCTGGCGGTGCCCGTTCAAATTCGTTAAGGAAACCGTCCAGCGAGGGGCCTGCTCCAAGCGCAAGCACGGGAGCGTTGCCGAAATCAAGGCTCTCCGCGCCGGGACATTTGGCGAGCAGCGCAAGGTTGCGTATAGCGTTCCTGACGTAAAGACGGCCAAGTTTTACGAGTGTCATAGCGTTTGACCATTCCGTCACAAGGTTTTGGCGCAGGATGTTCGCTGCCGCGTCGTAAAAATCAGCGTTTAGCCTGCGTCCTCCGGTCAAACGCAACTCTTCAACCCGTCTAAACCGGCACAGCCCCCACGTCCGGCTAGCGAACAGGCAGACATCTGACGGATTTTTTGCATGGATGAAACGGAAATTGCGGTTTTCGTTCGCGTCCGTGCGTGAGATGTGTTCGCGGAAAAGACCGGCCAGCGTTGCGTCCGCCTCGACGCAGAGTAACGCCGAATCTTCGGGCAGGTTCCGCAAGATCAAGGGTATTCCGTAGCCCAGCAATGGGGACGGCAACAGATAGAGAGTTCTTTCTGCAAGCGGAAGCGCGCCCAGCGCGGCGCGTTCGGCCTGTTTTACCGGATCGATCCGCGAAAGGAGTATCTTGCCCATGTAATAAACGGAAAAGCCGGAGCCGGCAGGTTCAAGGCGAGGCGGCTCGCCGCTAAGCGTTTCGTTTGCCTGCAACGTCAGCCCGTCCGCCTCTCCGAAATACGCCGTTTTTAGCCGCCGGATCAGTTGCCAAGCAGACGAAAATATGTGGCAAAAAAGTCATCTGTGAACTTATCGCTTGTCAGGATTGTCAGGTTGATGCTTTTCAGCGTTACGTTTTCGGCCCATTCGCCGGAAAATAAATTTTTGCTGTTCGCCGCCGCGGAAATGTCATCCCGCGTTTCTTCTTCGGGGCAAAGCACGATGATGCTATCCGCTCCGCCGTCCAAGATTATCGGATCGGACGGTTCGCCTATCGGCGTCCCGAAAGCGGCGCGCCAGAAATTTTCATCTGTTGCGGCGCTCGCCAAGCCCTGAACCGGGAAGGAGCTTGCCGTCGAAAACAGCGTGCTGTCGCCGTAGTTGATCGGAATAGCGCCGAATTCGCTGACGGCGATTCTCATATTGGCGGCGACCGTTTCAAAACCGTTAGTTCTTGCCCGCTCTATAAAATTTTCCGCCTGTTCGAGCGCCCAGTCTTCCACAATGCCGCGCTCGTTAGTCATCAAATAACCGCGAATCTTATCAATCGTAGCCTGATCCTGCGTGTCGGCTGGACGGGCAGCCTCGTTAGCGCGGAAAATTACCCAGCCGGACGCCATGCTGACCGCTTCGCTCACTTCGTCCTTGGCTAGATTTACAACCGCGGCCCTCTGTTCTTCGTCCGTTATCTGCGACAAGAATTCAAAGACCATCCTTGCGCCCGAATCGCCGCCCCGGTCGGCGTAACTGTCGGATGACCGGGTTCGCGCCGCGTCCTCAAAAGTCGTCTCGTTAGAGCGGATCTGGTCCAGAATGGCCTTTGCCTCCCGTTCTCCGCCGGAAACGGTTATCTGTGACAGAAAAACTGTCTTGAACATGTCCGGATGCCCGTTTGCGTAAGCGGCAACCTCGCTGTCCGGGTAGGAAGCGTACGGAAAAGCCGTCATTTTGAACACGCGCTGAACAAGCGCCATGTTCCCGATGAAATCCGCCTCCGGCCCGGACGTTTTTACCGCGCTAACGTCGTCATGGTAACGGCCCACAATCAGATCGTTATGCATATCCTGCCATATCTTGATCCGCGATGCGGCATCCAGCCTGTTGTACTTTATGGACGAAAAACGTCCGTTTTCCTGAAACTGCGGCAACCGCGCAACAGTTTTATCGACGAGATCTTTAGACGGCTCATAGCCGGACTTGCTCATAATGTCAAGAGCCGCCGTCCGCACGACCGTCGCTTCGAACGCGTTCCTCCACGCCAGATAGTCGTTCATCTGGAAGTAGCGGGAATACTGCTCGCGCATGAGGGCGAAGAAGCCTCCGCTGGAGTAAGCGATGGGCTTGTTGTCCCATGAACCGAACTTCAGCCGGTCAAGGCCGATACCCTCGCCCGGCACAATAGCCGGTACAAGAACAAACGCGACAATAACGATGACGAGGACGAACACCGTCCCGATGAATATGAGAGGATGCTGCCTGAACCGCCGCATCGCCTCGGACGGCTCCGCGCTGCCCGGGTTTTTTGCCGGTTTTTCGGTTTTTTTATGCTGCATGGCGCGCCTTTTAGCTCTTTTCTGCCGGTTTGTCGGCGGCAGTCTCCGCTTCGGCGGCGGTCGCGGCGGCTGACGCCGAAGCCTTGGCAAACTTCACGAGAGCGACCACCTGGTCTTCGCCGGAAACCAGCCGCACTCCCTCGCCGAGCGTCAGATCGCGGACGTGTATTGACTGGTTCGCGTTCAGATCGGAAATATCGACAGTGATACGCTCCGGCAGGTCCTTCGGCATGCATTCAACTTCAATATCGTGCAACGGCGTTTCAAGGACGCCCCCGTCCCGCACGCCGATTGGGTTTCCTATGATATGCAGAGAAACTCGCGTTCGAAGCGTTTTGCCCATCTCGATCTCGTAAAAATCAACATGAAGAATGTTGCCGTCCAGTATATTCCGCTGGGTGGATTTAACAAAAGCGTCGTGTTGCGTGCCCTCGACATCCACCTTGACGATGGTACTGGCGGAAATGCTTCGCAGTCCGCCCGAAAGCTCGCGCCCGTCAAGGTCGATATGCACCGTATCGCCCTTCCCGTATATCACCCCCGGCACCCGTCCCTGCCGCCGGAGCCGCCTCGAATTGGCGGAACCGAACGCCGTCCTTGTCTTTGCGGAAAAAACAACGTTACTCATATAATTAGAACTCCTTGCCCTTTATGTTATTGCGCCGCCGCGGAATTGTCTACAGGGTTCGCCCGCGCTCCGGCTTTTTGAACTTGCCAGCAGTCAAAACTGCCGCACTATTCATAAACGCGCTTTCTTTGTATAGTGAACGGGCAGGAGGATGCCATGCTATCTATAAGAAAAACGCTTTTACTAACGGCAATCATGTTTGCGTGCTCGTTTTCGCTGTTTGGCGAGGAGCGCGTCGTAGGCCGGCTCGTCAAATCGTCGGTTTCTGGCGTTGACACCACAAGACTTTACGAGCCGCTGGTAACAATCGTGCGCGACTCCGTTTTGGGCGTGCAGAACCTCTCTATAAGACTTTCGGGCGTAAGGCCGCGGGACTCCAAAGTTTACGAATTCTACAATGACAGCGCGAAGGATAATCCGGCAATCTGGCGACGGAGGAGGCGAAACGTAACGGTGAGGCCGGGGAACGCCTATATATCCGTCAACATAGGCGAAGATGTGAACACGATAGTCGTAAACTATGAATACTTTGGGCGAAGAGGCTTCGGCAACGCGGTCTACGTTATAGCCGTAGAAAAATAATCTGACATATTGAAGCGCTACTACTTCGACTGGGCGGCAGGCGCGCCGATGGCGGTCTTGGGAAGTTCGCAAAACGCGCCGGACGATCCGGCGGCGTTTGGCAACCCTTCCTCCCGCCATGCGGAAGGAAGGGCGGCGCTTGCCGCTCTGGAAGAGGCCCGGAGCCGGTGCGCGTCGGCACTCGGCGTTAGCGGCGACACGATATACTTTACGTCGGGCGCGACCGAGGCCAACGCCATCGTCCTTTTTTCCACGCTGCTTAGGCGGGCAAGCGGTATCGGGCAGGCCGTGCTTACGACCGAGACTGAGCACCCGTCGATAACGCGGAACGGCCCTATTCTGGAAAGGCTGGGCGTTCCTGTCCGTTACGCGGGGGTTGACCCCTACGGCACTGCCGTGCCGGAACTTCTTGCCGCATCCCTCCGAAAATATGCGGATACGACGATGGTTGCGCTGATGTACGTGAACAACGAAACGGGCGCGGTGTCCGATCTGGGCCGTCTGTGCGAGGCGGCGCGTGAGCGGGACGGCAAGCCGCTCCACATACACAGCGATATGGCGCAGGCTGCGGGGAAGATACCTTTTTCGCTTGGCGACATTGATGTTGACTCCGCCGTTTTTAGCGCCCACAAGATAGGCGGGCCGCGAGGCATAGGCATTCTGTACCTGAAAAAGCCTGTCGAGGCGCTGTTACGAGGCGGCGGGCAGGAGCGCGGCGTGCGGGCCGGCACAGAGAACACGGCGGGCGCTCTGAGCTTTGCCGACACGCTCTGTCTGCGTACAGCCTCGGCGGAAACGGATTACGAGGAAGCCGTAAAAAAAATGTCCCTGCTGATAAGGTCGTTGCGGGATATAAAACGCTGTACGATCATACCGGAGTGCCGGGGCGAGGCCGACGAGCGATTTTCGCCGTACATTTTGCAGGCGGCCTTTAAGGACGTGCCGGGCGAGGTGATGGCGCGCGCCCTTGACGATGAGGGTTTTGCCGTGTCTACGGGCTCGGCTTGCTCAGCCGGCTCGAAAAAACGCCCCGCCTTGAACGCAATGGGCATCGGGGACGATGTGGCGTTCACTTCGATACGCATTTCTATCGGCTGGGATACGGATTACGGCGATATTGACGCGCTTGTCGACGCTATCCGCCGTATCCTGAAACGGCTATAGCCTGTCAACGGTTTTAGTCGCCGCGATGACGGCACCCGGACGACTCGCAAGTTGTCCTCGTAAAACTCACCCGCCAGCCTTATTGCCGGGACACTCGCAATCCCCAAATCGGTACCATTGCTCATTACTCATTCACTTGCAATCCTCGAATCGGCACCTTTACTGGGGAAGAAGCCGCCACAGCAACGCGGCGACACCGTAGCCGCCAAGAACCGATAGCAGGCGGTCGATGATATTAAGCGGAATCCGCGCCAGTATCTCAACGATGGCGGGGGACAGGGTTTTGCGGAGCAGGGCCAGCTTAAAAAAGAGTTCAGGACCTGGCTTGGAGCTACCCCAAAAGGATTGTATCAAAACCGTGATAAGTCCGCCCAGTATGCTGATGACGACGCACATGACAAAAGACAGCAACAGGAGTACTACCAGCGTGTTCATCAGGCGCATGAGGCGGCTATGGTCCTTCGCTGTTTCGAATGCGCCTGTTTTGATCGTCTGCCCCGTCCCAAAACGAAGCTCTGCGGGAAAGAGGCGGATAAAAAAGAAGGTAACCAAGGCTGCCAGATCGGAAGAGCGTCGTGTAGGGAAAGAGTGTGAACGCGGGGGGGGGTGTGGGGG
>JAIRSQ010000192.1 GCA_031255395.1 Spirochaetaceae bacterium
GCTGGATCGTTATGCCGGTCTCGCTGTCGCGGTTAAGGATAGCGGCGGGGATTGGGGCGGCCCCCCGGTATTTGGGAAGCAGGGACGGATGAACGTTGATGCCGCCCAGCGGAAACAGCGCCAGAAATTCTGGCGAAAAAATCGCGCCGTAGGCAAATGTTACGAGCAGGTCCGCGCCGACGGCCCTAACGCTCCGAAAACATTCTTCGTCCGGCGCGGCGCTTTTTATGACGGCAAACGGCCGCCGTCCCGGATAGCAGGACTCGATTTTTGACGCCGCAAGCCCCACGTCCGAAGGGACAGCTTCGCCCCGCCTGCCCCTCGCCGCGTCAGGATTCGTCAAAACCCCAGCCAGTTCAAAGCCGCCGCCAGCGGCGGCGGCTTTGAGGGACGGTACGGCAATCGCCGGAGTCCCGGCAAACAGCAACTTCATTTCTTGCTTTTTTTAAGTTTTTCGTACTTGTTGAGCAACCGTTCCCGTTTCAGCGCGGAAAGTTTGTCGATGAACAGTCCCCCGTCAAGATGGTCGCACTCGTGCTGGATGACCCGCGCAAGTATCCTATCCGCGTCCATCGTAAACGGCCTGCCATTTTCGTTCCAAGCCTGCACGCGCACCGTCTTTGGCCGCTTAAGATTCCCCCAAACTCCCGGCAGCGACAGGCAGCCTTCCTCGTAATCCGCAAGTTCCTCTGAAGTCTCGATTATTGAAGGGTTGATAAAAACACGCGGCGCGTCGTTGCCCATCCGAATTATAAAAAAACGCTCAGGTATCCCGACCTGCACAGCTGCAAGCCCGACCCCCTTGTTCTTATCCAAAATTTCAAACATTTTGGCGATAACAGCCCTGATTTCGCCGTCAATATTCTTGACCGGAGCCGACTTTTGCCGTAAGATCTCGTTGCCGAGCGTGAGAACCCTCATACTTTAATTATACGTATTAAATATTCCGGCGTTAAGTCCCGCGGGGACGACACTGGCAGGCCGGCCGTAGCCCGCCAGTATCAAGGCGGCTTAACGGGGTACAGGGCGGCCCGTTTAACGCGCCGCCATACCTCCCCTCTTACCCTTTAACCGGTGCCAGCAGCTGTTCGGCGTTGCGCCTGACCGTGTCTTTCAGGTCTTCAATATTCATGCCGAGCAAATCGGCGGCGCAACGGTACGTTTGAATTACCATACCGGGATGCGCCGTCTTGCCGCGATAGGGCGCGGGAGCAAGGTAGGGACTGTCTGTTTCCAGCAACAGACGGTCAAGCGGCACGATTTGCAACGCCTCGCGTAGGCTGCCCGCATTCTTAAAGGTGAGGTTTCCGGCAAACGATATATAGTAACCCATATCAAGAAAGACCCGCGCCTCGTTTGCGGTGTACGAGAAGCAGTGAATTACGCCGCACACATCAGGATGCGCGGCTAACGTGTCAATCGTTTCCATCGCGGCTTCACGAGAGTGAATCAGCACTGGCAGATGCCTCCACCGCGCTAAATCAAGCTGCGCCTCAAGAAACAGCCGTTCCGAGCGGGGAGCGTCCGGGTTTTCGCGCCTGTCGAACCCGCATTCGCCGATCGCGACGACGATTCCCAGCGGAGCGGCGTCGATATGCCTTTCAAGCGACGCTATCTGGCCGTCCGACTGCCCGATAATTTCCTTGTGAGGCCATACGCCAGCCGCAAAACGCACCTTATCAAAACGGGAAAAAGCCTTTATCCGCTCCGCAAGATCGTCCGCGGCCGTCCCGATGTCAATTATACCGGCGAAACCGGACTCGAACAGCGCGGAAACGCACGCTTGGGCATCGATTCCGCGCCCGTCAAGGTACGAAAGATGGGCATGAGTATCGAATAAACCGTTGCAATCGGGATCATATCCAAAGTCACTCATAAATTAAAAATCACGCCGTTTCAATATGAACCGCTATCCTCCGCTATGTCAACGGGTTTGCGCGCGGGGCGGCCTTGCCTGAAATTTCAAAAATCATTGACATACAGTCTCAAAAATGATAGTCATATTAAAATTCAGGATTTTTTTAGGAGACCTCATGAAAAATATTGATGACGAAACGTTAAAAATCAGACAAATAGGGGAATTTACCGTGTATATGATGGCGGAAAACCGGGGAGCGGGTGGGATGCACCTGATATATCCCGCCATCGGCATGGTTGAACGCGACGGGTCAGGCTACAGGTTTGCCCGCGACACTTAGCGGTTTAGTGTCATTGCGGCGGGTTAAAAGCTCTCCGCGCCTGTACATATAAGATGATCAAAGACTTACTAATTGAGCAAACGAACAAACCCGCAAAGCGTGGAACAAATTATGAAATCTCAGTGCGATAACAACGTATTCAGGTAAAATTTAACATTTCCTTAACAACTCTTTTTTGAATTTAGAATAAACTCAACCCATAAAGGAGGAATCCATGGTCAATATACTGGTTGTAGAGGACGATGAAAAACTAAACCGCCTAGTCTGCGCCCGTCTTACCGGGCAGGGCTACCAGGCCATTGG
>JAIRSQ010000001.1 GCA_031255395.1 Spirochaetaceae bacterium
TATGGAGAGATGACCGAGCGGCCGAAGGTGCACGATTGGAAGTCGTGTGTGCTCGCAAGGGCACCGAGGGTTCAAATCCCTCTCTCTCCGAAGCGCTCGCATGGGAGGGTGAAGGATCCCCTGTTTGTTTAGCTGGAGAGATGCGAGAGCGGTTGAATCGGACGGTCTCGAAAACCGTTGTACTCGCAAGGGTACCGAGGGTTCGAATCCCTCTCTCTCCGAATCTGGCCGCGAAAATTGATTTGACGCCATGAACTTTGCGATAAACGGAAACAGCTACAGTCGTGAAAATGTTCTGGTGATAGCGGAGGTCGGGACATCCCATTCCGGCGATACTGTAAAAGCAAGAGAGCTTGTTTCTGCGGCGGCGGAGGCGGGCGCGGACTGCGTTAAGACGCAGATAGTGTACGCTGACGAGATTGTCCATCCGCTAACCGGGCTTGTCCCGTTGCCTAGCGGTGATGTGCTGCTTTACGATATATTCAAAAAACTGGAACAGCCGCCGGAATTCTTTTTAAGCTTGAAAGAGTACGCCGAATCGAAGGGGCTAATGTTTCTTGCCACTCCGTTCGGGCCGCGAAGCGTCGCTTGCCTTCGCGACCTTTCGCCGGCGGCGGTTAAAATCGCCTCGCCGGAATTAAACTATTCTCAGTTGCTGAAAACTGTTAGCTCGTGGAACCTGCCGGTTCTGCTTTCGAGCGGTGTATCGACGCTTGCGGACATTGAGGCGGCCCTGTCATTCTTTGGCAGGCGCGATCTGAGCGACAGGCACAGCCTTAGTGAAAAGCGCGGCCCGATTGAAAACTCTTCCGTGTGCCTTATGCACTGCGTTACCGCTTATCCGGCGCCTGAAACCGAGTACAATCTTAGGCTGTTAGAAATGCTAAGTGCCATTTTCGGCGTGATTACGGGCGTAAGCGATCATAGTCTTGACGCGCGTCTTGTGCCGCTTCTTGCCGTTGCTTGCGGCGCGTGCGCGGTCGAAAAGCATTTTTGCCTTTCGCGTGACGGTTCCGGCCTTGACGACCCTATAGCGCTTACACCCGCGGATTTCGCGGAGATGTGTTCTGCGATACGCCGGGCCGAAGCGCGGGACTCCGAAACCGTTGTGAGCGAGGCTGTCCGCGAATACTCCGCCGAAAAAGTAAGCCTTGTTCTGGGAGACGGCGTAAAACGTCTGTCCCCGTCCGAGTCGCAAAACTATAACCGCACAAATCGCTCTATACACGCAATGCGCGATATTCTAAAGGACGAAGTTATCAGTTCCGAAAACTGCGCCGTTCTTCGTACCGAAAAGGTTCTGCGTCCGGGTATGCCGCCTTGTATGCTGGAAAAGATAGCCGGACGCACCGCCCGCAGGTTCATTCCGGCAGGCGAAGGCATCCGGTTCGAGGACGTGCAATGAGGAATATAAGGAAAAAGGATGAAGAATGAGGCAAGGACCCGCCCGTCATTGCGAGCGATCGGCAAATTGCCGCGGCAATTTGCCGCCGCTAATTAGCGTTAATCCGCTTACAGCTATCCCCGCATCCGCAAAAATTTGCGGATGCTTCGGGAATTATACGGGTTAACGAGCTTTCTCCGTGCCGGCGATGATGGGCTTGCCTATTGGCAAAAAGGTTTTGCCGAAATGGTTGTTTAGGACATTTGCGCCGCTGCCATAGAACGAAAGTATTGCTATCACCAGTTCCGAAATTGCCGCGAGTACATGAAACGGCTCCGCCAGCGCGCTTTCGTGGAACAGGACGCTTATGAACAGCCCCAAAAAAAGCAGCGAGATGAAGACGAATATGGCGAACAGAACCTTGTTAGTTCGCGCCGCTCCTATCGTGAGAAATACCGTCATGATGAAATAACCAAGAAACGCGAATCCCATTTGTCGCGTGTCGACGCCGGAATAAAGCGCGGCTCCGAGTGCTCCCATCTGGATTAACCACGATAGTGCCATACTCAGCCAAAACAGGCCATACGCGCAGAATGCCGTCCCTCCGAACACATTGCCGTTTTTGTAATCCAAAATCCCCGCAACAAGTTGCGCCAGCGCGCCCAAAAATACCGCCCAAGGAACTATGAGCGAAAGTCCTTCCGTAATTTCCAGTTTCTGGCTTGATGCCACTAAGGTTACAATCGCCAGCCCAAACAGGCCAAGCGCGGATGGGTCAGTGTGTTTTGCTTCGGACATAATATTTTTCCTTTACTTAATTCTGATAAATCTGTCTTGTATTTTAAGTGTATGACCATAATACTCATATTGTCAACAAAAAAGTGAACGATCAGCCAGCCTTCCCCGAACACTCACAACTACCTTATCGCCAGCACATTGCTCATTCCTCATTGCTCATTGCTCACTGCTCATTAATAAGCTCGTAATCTATGTTGACCCGTGGAGAAAGTTTTTGGTTTGCGGTTTGGGTTGATACGGTGTGAATCTTTTTTACGAGCGACACGGCGGCGTTGTCCAGCAACGGGCTGCCCGATGAATTGCACACCGTGATGGCGGAAATAGCACCGCTGCCGTCAATCTCAAAATACACGCCGACAATCCCTTCTATGTTGCGCCGTTTCGCCATTGCCGGATAAACCAGATTCTTGCTGATAAAATCCCTGATGTACGCCAGCAGAGTCGCGTATTCACGTTCGGTGATAGTACCGCTGCCCTGTGCCGAATCGTCATTTACACCGTCATCACCGCCCTCCTGTACGCCGTTGCCTACGAAAAGGCTCTAGGCGGCTATTCAGGCGACGCTCTTGGCGCGGCCATCGAGACCGGCGAAGAGCTGTGTCTGCTGTTTGCTACTACGGCGTTCAACTTTACATAACCATACGATCAGGGGCAGGAAGACTGCATTGGCGAGCCTCATACATACAAAAACATGCGTTTTTCACACTTATTGCGCCAGAATTAAGCAAAACCAATTCAAAACAGAGCGTTACCGCCATAAGTATTCATGAGACCTTTAAGAGAACTAAAACAGGGCGTATGGTACGAAGTCCATACGTCCGTAAACAACCGTAAACTGTTGTTCCAGTCGCGTAAAGCGATTAGGCTTTTCGCCCGGGTTTTGGACGATACGTCGGCGCGCTTCGATTTTGAAATTCGCGGACTGCGCCTGAAGGGTTGCCTACTCGTCTTCTGCGTCAAGCCTGCGGACGGCTTCCAGTTGCCGCGGATAATGCAGTGGCTCAAGCAGACGTTTGCCGTGAGGTACAACTTTATGAACGGCTGGACCGGGCATATCTGGGGTAACCGGTACCGGTCGAAGATACTGGAAGGCGAGCCTCCGGAAGGGGTGGAGCGTTGGACGGAGACGGTGGGGAACGCGGCTGAGATTTCGCCGACTGAGGGCGGAGCTAGCTTTCTCTTTTGGAGGATGAAGGCTAGGGTCAGACCCCTCCCGGGGAAACCCGTCAAAATCACCCGAAAATCCACCTCGCCCCCCGCCTAACCCAGCGCAACCCCGCCTCTCTGCGGCAAAAACGCCTCAAAACCCGTCTCCGCGACTCCGCCCGCAAGCGATTGCGGGCGGAGTCTGTCCGACTATCCGCTAAAAACGTCTTTGTCAGACGTTCCGTCAACGGTATGCCGGCGCCGCATCGCAACGGCGGCATACCGAAACCGGAATCGCTACAGGCGCGGGCGGCTTGACAAGAGAGGGAAAAATATACAATGTTATTCCAGTTTTTTGCGAGGAGATGAATGAAAGGGAGCGATGTTGATGTCGAAGGTATATTCAAGTCCTTCGGGGACTTTGATGTACTGAAAAATGTAAGCCTTGACATTAAGAAGGGCGAATTTTTTTCGCTGTTGGGGCCTTCGGGTTGCGGAAAGACCACGCTGTTGCGTATCATAGCCGGTTTTGAAAGTCCGGACGAGGGAAGCCTCAAGATGGACGGCGTTGACGTACTGCCGTTACCGCCTAACCGCAGGCAGGTAAACACGATTTTTCAGAATTATGCGTTGTTTCCCCATCTTAGCGTTTTTGAAAATGTGGCGTTCCCGCTCCGCATACAGCGCTCCTCGCGAGACGAGATAGATTCCAAAGTGCATGATTACCTGAAGCTGGTGCAGCTTGAGGGACATGCCAGCAAGAAGCCGAACCAGCTTTCAGGCGGACAGAAACAGCGGGTAGCCATTGCTCGCGCCTTGATTAAAGAGCCGCACGTCCTGCTCCTAGACGAGCCGCTATCCGCCCTAGACGCAAAGCTCCGGCAGCACATGCTGATAGAGCTTGACGAGATTCATGACAAAATCGGCATCACATTCATTTACGTTACGCATGACCAGCAGGAAGCGCTTTCAGTGTCCGACCGTATCGCCGTGATCGATCAAGGTAACGTGTTGCAAGTCGGAACGCCGCACGAAATCTATGAAAGTCCGGCGACGGGCTTTGTGGCTCGCTTTATCGGCGAGACTAACCTTTTTGACGGCAAAGTCGTCAAGGCCGACAAAATTTACGGGCCGCAGGCCGAATACATGGCCGAACTGGAAATTCCAGGCCTGGGAAACGTGAAGGTTACCACGGTTGACGATGTCGAGGCGGGTCAGGAGGTGATATTTACCGTCCGTCCCGAAAAGATAGTCATTTCAACCGAAAAGCCGGTAACCAAGCGGGAAGATATAAATATGCTTAAGGGCGTCGTTGACGAGCCGATATATTCCGGTTTCCAAACGAAATACTATGTCAAAACGCTGTATAATGGCGAGAGCGGAGGCCAGCAGCCGGTGATCAGGGTAATGAAGCAGCACGCCCGATATTCTGACGAGGGGCCGGACATCCTTTGGCAGGACGAGGTCTACCTGTCTTGGAGCGCGCATGACGGCTATGTCGTGGGCGTCAAGGAAGGCTCGTGAACGCCGCTAAGCCGCAAGCCTCCGCCTGTTCGTTCATGAAACGAAATTCGGGCATGGTATATGCCGGCCCGATGACGGCTTGGGCAAGCGTGTTCTTCCTCGCGCCGTTGCTAATTATCGTGGTTTACAGCTTCTTAAAGAAGGGGCTGTACGGCGGCGTTACGCCGGAATTCAGCCTTGAAGCCTATACCGCGCTTAAAAACCCTAACATAGCCGTAATAGCCCTTAAAACCCTGTCAATCTCGTTCGCTTCTACGGCGATAACAATACTGATAGCGTTGCCATGCGGTTATTTTATGGCCCGTAGCAAGTATCAGACCCTGTTGCTGATGCTTATTATCGTGCCGTTTTGGACGAATTTCCTTATCCGCGTTTACGCGTGGATGAATATCTTAGGAAGCAACGGGTTTTTGAACGATTTTTTGAGGCATCTGGGACTGATTAAAGACGGTATTCACTTTTTGTACAACAAAAACGCCGTTATTCTGGTGCTGGTGTATATGTATCTGCCGTACGCGATACTGCCGCTGTTCTCGTCCATTGATAAATTCGATTTTTCGCTGTTGGAGGCGGCGCGTGACCTTGGCGCTACCGGCGTCCAAGCGATATTCAAGGTGTTGCTGCCGAACATAAGGAGCGGCGTTTACACCGCTTGCCTGTTCACGTTCATCCCCATATTCGGAGCTTACGCCGTGCCTCTGCTCGTTGGTGGCAAGGATTCTTATATGCTGGGCAACGTGGTCGCCGACCAGCTTACCAAGTCCCGCAACTGGCCGCTCGCTTCCGCAATATCGATGGCGCTCACTTTAGTGACGACGATAGGAGTGATGTCCATGCTGACCCTGCAGTTGCGGGACGAAAAACGGCTCGGCAAGACCTCCAAAAGAGGTAAAATTTGACAGGCAAAAGAATTCGCAACACTATGGTAGTCAAACTTAGCGGGAACAAGCCCCGCGGCGAAGCAAACAGGCACGCCCGCCGCGCCGCAAGCAAGCGGTTTACGTTCTCGGAAACGGTCTTTATCTGCACGCTGATATTCCTGTTCCTGCCGCTGTTTGTCCTTGTGTTATACTCGTTCAATTCGTCAAAAAGCATGAACTGGGGAGGCTTTTCGTTTGTCTGGTACGAGCAGTTGTTCGTCAATTCCCGCAATCTGTGGCGGGCGTTTTGGAACAGTATGCTGATAGCGTCAACATCCGCCGCAACCGCAACGGTTTTGGGGACGCTGGGCGCTATCGGCGTGAACTGGTACCGCTTCCGGCTGCGTTCCTATGCGCAGATAGTATCGTTCCTTCCGATGGTACTGCCTGAGATCATAATCGGCGTTTCTCTGTCCGTCTTTTTTTCTGGCATCGGGATGAAACTCGGCCTTCTTACGATATTCATCGCCCATACGACATTCAACCTGCCCTTCGTATTCCTGATGGTGATGGCGCGTCTGGACGAATTCGATTTTTCCATCATAGAAGCCGCCGCCGACCTTGGCGCGAGCGATATGCAGACCTTGTTCAAAGTAACGATACCCGTTTGTATGCCGGGCATAGTGTCAGGCTTCCTTACGGCTGTAACGATCTCGCTGGAAGACTTTGTCATCACCTATTTTGTCGCTGGCCCCGGCTCGTCGACGCTGCCGCTGTACATCTATTCCGCGATACGTTTCGGCGTGTCCCCCGTGATAAACGCACTGTCCGTCGTTATGATACTCGGCACCGTGCTGCTCACCTACCTGCTCCGCAACTTCCTTAAATATCTCGCAGCCAAGTAGTCTCGCGTAACTGTTTCGCCGCGCCCACAAAACAGAGTGGCAGGGCAAACAAGGACGGATACGCGTAGCGGACGGGAAATCCACAAAGCCGCATCCACGTCATTGCGTTTACGTCCCGCAATGACGCCCCCCAAGGGGCCTGACCCCGCGACCGCCTCGCAATGACTAGCGCTAATTCACGGTAATGGCGCTGCCGCTTCGCGGTGGCTGGCAGGCCAAGGGAAAAACGGGTACAGTGGACTTATGGAACACAATCATTATTCGGCGCAAAACATTCAGGTGTTAAAAGGACTCGAGGCGGTGCGGAAGCGTCCCGGCATGTATATCGGCACGACCGGTATTGACGGGCTGCATCACCTTGTTTTTGAAGTTGTTGACAATTCGATTGACGAGGCGATGCAGGGGTTCTGCACCGAGATACTCGTCGTTCTTGAGGGCAACGATGTTGTCCGCATCTTGGACAACGGGCGCGGCATACCGGTGGGTATACACCCGGAGGAGAAGGTGAGCGCTCTTGAACTGGTGATGACACGTCTCCACGCGGGCGGCAAATTCGACAAGAAATCTTACAAAGTTTCTGGCGGTTTGCACGGGGTCGGCGTGTCGGTCGTGAACGCGCTGTCCGAATGGTGCGAGGCCACGGTCTATGTTGACGGGAAGATATATGTCCAGCGTTACAGGATAGGCGTTCCTGAAGGGCCTGCCCGCGAGAGCGGGAGTACGGACAGGCGCGGCACTGAAATAAGGTTCAAGGCGGACACGTCAATTTTCGAGACGACCACTTACAACTTTGACGCGCTGAGCAACCGCCTGCGCGAACTGGCATTTCTGAACAAAAGCCTTAAGATAACGATACGGGACGAGCGGCTCTCCGCGCCAAAATCGCACGAATTTAAATTCGACGGCGGCATTAAAAGTTTTGTCGAGTATCTGAACGCCGGCAAGAAGGCGCTGTACCACGAACCTGTCGTCATCACGGGCAGCCGCGAGGACGACATACAGGGCACGGTCGAGATCGAATGCGCGATCCAGCACAATGACGGCTTTAACGAGATAATGTACTCGTTTGTCAACGACATAAACACCCGCGAGGGCGGGACGCACCTTGTCGGCTTCAAGGCGGCGCTGACCCATACGCTTAATGAATTCTTAAAGAAATCGAAGCAGGCCAAGAAGTTTGACGACAGTTTTTCGGGCGACGACGCGAGGGAGGGGCTTACCGCCGTTTTGTCCGTCAAGGTGCCCAACCCTCAGTTTGAGGGGCAGACTAAAGGAAAGCTGGGGAGTTCCGAGGTGCGCGGCATCGTGGAAGGCTTTGTGAACGAGCAACTGGAACTGTATTTTGACAGCCATCCTGACATCATCTCAATAATCCTTGAAAAGTCAGTGCTTGCGGCCAAGGCGCGTCTTGCCGCCCGCGCCGCGCGGGACGCCACCCGGCGTAAAAACGCGATGGACAGCGCGGGACTGCCTGGCAAACTGGCAGACTGTTCTGAAAAGGATCCGTCAAGCTGCGAACTGTTTATCGTGGAGGGCGATTCGGCGGGCGGCAGCGCAAAAATGGGCCGGAACAGGCAGTTTCAGGCAATACTGTCCCTGTTCGGCAAGATGCTGAACGTCGAAAAAACCCGCATCGAAAAGGTCATCACAAACGAAAAGCTGCAACCGGTCATCGCCAGCATCGGCGCGGGTTGCGGCGACGAATTCGACACCTCAAAGATACGCTACCACAAGATCATCATCATGGCGGACGCGGACGTTGACGGCTCTCACATCCGTACGTTGCTTTTAACTTTCTTTTACCGCTACATGACGGACCTGATAGCGCGGGGCCATGTGTACCTCGCCATGCCGCCGCTCTACCGTATCGCCTACGAAAAAAAGACATTCTACGCCTATGACGACGCGGAGAAGGACCGCATTCTTGCCGCGTCCGGGCGCGACCCTGAAAAACTTTCCGTGCAGCGTTACAAGGGTTTGGGCGAGATGAACCCGGACCAGCTTTGGGAAACTACGATGGACCCGGCCCGGCGCAGCATCACGCGGATTCACCTTGACGACGCGGTCGAGGCCGAGCGCATATTCTCAACGCTTATGGGCGAAAACGTTGCCCCTCGTCGCGAGTTCATCGAAGAGAACGCTCTGCTGGTAAGCAATCTTGACGTATAAGGGGCAAGCTAAAAAATTGACGTTGCGGGGCTTCCGCAGTCTGCCGTCCGCGGCAAACGGGTTGCCGCTCCAGCGGCGGTTATGCGGAGCGGAGTCCGGCAACCGTCGCAAAAGGCGGGCGGGAGCAATATTGCCTGCCCGCGCTCCTTCGCGGGCGATTATTCTGAAAGGATACGAATCACTTCTTCAGGGCTGTCGGCTTTTAGCAACAGGGCGCGTTTCTCGGCACTTTTGAACAGCAGGCTGATTTCCGCAAGGAATTGCAGATGTGGCCCTGTTTTCTCGAGCGGTGAAAGCGTCATTATAAAGATGCGGCAAGGCTCGCCGTCAAGGGCTTCGAATTCGACCGGACCATCGGAGATACCGATGCAAGCTACAAGATCGTTCACCGCGCCGGTCTTGCCGTGCGGTATGGCCACGCCGTGCTTCATTCCTGTCGACATCTTGTTTTCGCGTTCCCAAACCGCCGACAATGCCGCCGCCTTGTCGTTCAGTTTCCCGGCTGCCGCGAAAATTTCCACCAATTCATTGATAACGGCCCGCTTGTCGCTGCCTTTCAAATGAATATTTATCGTATCGCGCGTTAAAATGCTACTAAGGCTCATGCCTATAGTCTCTCATGTTCTTTGCCGCCTGTCAAGATGTTAATAGGCGGTTGCGGCGTTTCCGGTTTTAACGGAACGTTGCCGAAACAATCCGACTGCGGGATTGCCCTGCGCTGGATTGTTCACGCCCGCTAAGCCCGTTAGCAATGGCGAAGGGGGATTAAACCGCGCTACGGACAAGGATTAGTCCGTCCCCCGTACCGTGCCGCCGTAGCGTCGGCTGTAAGCGGGATAGCGTCTTCAACATAAATCCGGCAGAAGTTCCTCAACCTTTATTCCGGGATGGCGGTAGCGTTTGGTACCGCTCCTGAGCCGTAAAAAGCTGATGCTTTGCCTAGGGCACCAGTTGAGGCAGGCTTGGCACTGTTCGCAGCCTTCGGAAAAAACGGGTTTCCCCTTTTCCATGATAATTGCCCTGCCGGGGCAGAGCCTCGCGCAGAGCCCGCAGCCGTTGCATTCGACCCCAAGCCTAAAGCCTTTAACAAAAATGTTTTTTCTCAATCCCAGCCTGAACAGAGACGATACAAAAATTGAAAGGGGCCGTATTTTCCAAGGGGAATTTGTTTTTCCCGCCACTATTGCCTTGGCCGCTTTTTCGGTAGCCCGTTCTTGCAGGAGCAGTCTTTTTTCTTTCGCCGTTTCTCCGGGAGGGCCGAAAATAGGGATATAGTTTTCCACGCTGGGAATTCGTCCCGAAAAAGACAGGGACAAATTTTTCAGTTTAAGGAGCCGGCGCAGTTCCGCCAGAGTCCCCCCGGGATCGCTGCCATAGGTAACCAGGGCGGCGATGTAGGGAGAGCGTATTTCGGAGCGGATAATAAAACGGCGCGCTATAAGCGGCATCTGGTAGGCGTAGGAGGGAAACATAAAAATGACCCTGTCCGCTTCGATAGGGACGGGGGGTTGCCGCATAAGGGCACTGATATTGAACAACTCCGCCGGAATCGGTTTGGTGGCGGCAGGATCCGAATTTTCTTCAAAGCCGGCCATGATTTTGGCATTATTTAGATACCATGCGATTTTTTTGGCCGACCAAAGGGTGTTTCCGGTGCCGGAAAAATAATAGATTTTTAAACATGGTAGTTCCGGTTGTTTTTGAAGTCGCTCCATTGAATTTATGTGCCAAACCTTTGGAAAACCGTTCAAAAAACTGAGGTTTTGGAACGGTTTCAAATATATCGAATGATAATGTATTACAAGGGGAGCGGAAAGAGGGAAAAAGCATAAAGGAATCAGACCTCCGAAGATTAAATCAAACCGAATGCCAAAATCCGCCGTTTACGCAATCCGCCTTTTTCGGACTAAACGCTAAAGCGGAGTTTAAGCCGGCGCGAGCGGCTTGAGGTTTGAGAGCGATAATTGTAAAATTTGACTATGGAAAGATGCGGGCGGCTGGTGCTGATAGGGTCGACCGGGCGCAATTCCGGTAAAACCTATCTCGCGGCGGAACTGATAAGGCGGTTCGGTCGGACGCCGGTCATAGCGCTCAAGATTACCGGCTTCGAGCGGGGCGGCGGGCCTTGTCCGAGGGGCGGCGACGGGTGCGGGGCTTGCAACATTGACGGCGAATTCTGCCTTGCGGAGGAATTGTCAGAGGACGGGAACAAGGATACCGCAATGCTGCTTGCTGCGGGAGCCAGACGGGTGTTTTGGCTACGCTGTCTGAGGTCGTCGCTGGCTAAGGGCTTCGCCGCGTTCTTGGAGCAGGCGGGCGGGGACCATGTTATCGTTTGCGAGTCGAACAGCCTGCGGGAAGCGGTTGAGCCCGCGTTTTTTATTATGATTCGCGATTCGGACGGCGGAAACCCAAAACCGTCGGCCAAAAGAGTCGCCGCAAAATCGGATTTCACGCTTTTAAGCCCGTTTTCAGACGAAAATATCGAGGAATTGCTGGACACCTTGTATAAAAAAGGCGTTGGCTTTGAAAAAAATCATATAACGTGACGCAAAACGGGGCAAAACAGGGCGATACCAAAGTAAAAATGGAGTGATTTATGGGACAACAGGAAAAAATTCCGGCGGAAGAGGCGTTAAACCTCGTATTGGGCAAGGTTAAACCTAAGGACGCAGACCTGAAAATCGAAATCAAAGACGCGCTGGGCAGGGTCTGCGCCGAAAAGATATTTGCGCCGATAGACAATCCGCCGTTTGACCGCTCGCCGCTCGACGGATACGCGATGCAGAGCGCGGATACAGCCGGAGCGTCAGCGGAAAATCCGGCACAGTTGCGTGTAGCGGGAACCGTCTACGCCGGGGACGTTTTCGCCGGAAAACTGGGGAAGGGCGAGGCCGTCCGCATCATGACGGGAGCGATGTTCCCGCCGGACTGCGACTGCATGGTGATGCAGGAAAACGCGAGCATAGCGGACGGCGGCAAAATCGTCAGCGTCTCCGCTCCTGTGGCCGCTTACGAAAACTATATCCGCGCGGGCGAGGACATACGGAAGGGGCAGCTTCTGATAGAAGCGGGAGAGCGGCTGGACTTTGCGCGTCTTACGATTCTGGCAGCGATGGGGATGGACGCGGTTCCCGTCAAAGCGCTGCCGGTAACAGGGCTTCTCTGCACGGGCGATGAGCTTGCCGCGGCGGGGAAGCCGCTTCCGACGGGCAAGATATACAACAGCAACGAGACGCTGATAGGGTCCCGTCTGCGGGAACTCGGTTTTTCGCCTAAGACGCTTCCGGCGAGCGGTGACGACGCGGGCGCGGTTGCCGCCAAAATAGATTCGGTTATAGACGAACTGGACGCTCTTATCACGACCGGCGCTGTTAGTGTCGGCGAAAAGGACATTTTTCACGAAGTCTTTAACATTTTAGGGGCGGAAAAGTTATTTTGGCGGCTCAATTCCAAGCCTGGCGGCGCGATACTGACCGGCATCTACCGGGGAAGACCGCTGATGTGCCTTTCAGGCAACCCGTTTGCGGCTCTTACCGGCTTCGAGCTTATCGTAAAGCCTGTTTTAGGGAAGATAGCGTCCCGAGCCGACCTCGCCATAAACAAGCGGCGGGTAAAACTTCGTGAAAATCTGCCCGCAAAACCTGTAAGACGCTTTATCAGGGCGCGGGTCGAAAACGGCGAAGCGGCTTTTCCCGCGGAGCATCTGTCGGGACAGATTTTTTCGATAGCCGGCTGTAACAGCCTGCTCGACATTCCGGCGGGGGCAGCGCTTGAGGCGGGCGACGAGACGGAGGCGTTGCTGTTTTAACGAACCGTTGCGGCTATAATGGCCGCCCCCTCTGCCCGCGTCGTTGCGGCGGCGCACATGGAAACGGGGGCGGAGCGTACTGCGGTGAAAGCCAGTTGCGGCTCGCCTCCGCCTCGATACACAGGGGCGAGGAGCCTCCGGTTACGGGAAGCGGCGGCTCAGGCGTAATATTCGTGTCCGGTTGCAACCTGCGTTGCGCCTTCTGTCAGAACGCGCAGATTTCACAAGGCGGGATGGGACGCTCCGTCGACACGGCGGAGTTTTCGGCGATTTGTCTCGCGTTGCAGGAACGCGGAGCGGAAAATATCAACATAGTAACGGGGTCTCACGTTGTTTCCGCCATAGCGGAGGGTATTCGCCGCGCCCGTCGCGATTCGCTTGCCATTCCCTGTCTTTGGAATTCGTCCGCCTACGAAACGGTCGAAACGCTTGAACTTTTGGACGGCGTTGCCGATATGTTCCTTCCCGATCTAAAGACTTTGGACATAGACATAGCCGCCAATTTTTTCAACGCCCCCGACTATCCGTTTTACGCCGAAAAAGCGATTTTAAAAATGATGGAAATGGCGCGGGACAAGAACAAGGTCATCATCCGCCATCTTGTGTTGCCGGGACTGCTCCAATCCACAAAAGAAGTTTTGCGCTGGTTTGCCGGCAACGCCAGCGGCAGGGCGAGCCTTTCACTGATGACGCAGTATACGCCTGTCCTATCGCGCTCCGTCAATCGCGGCAAAAACGCGCCGGACAGGTTTTTGAACAAACTGGAATATATGACGGCGCTTGCGTGGCTCGATGAATTCGGCATCGAAGACGGTTTTTATCAGGAACTGGAAACCGGCGATGAATGGCTTCCTGACTTTAGCCGTCCTAATCCGTTTTCTAGCGGGCTGTCCGTTCCCGTATGGCACTGGAAGCGCGGTTTTATGTGATTTGCAAGCTAGCCGCGATTGACTAAACCGGTTGTTTTGAATAAGGTAAACGAGTTACAGGAAATTTTATGCGCGTGGAATTAATCATCGAACTGGCCATGCTGGTTATCGTTATCATTCAATTTATAACGCTGACAGCGATGCTTTCAAAAACAGGACAGGAACGGTCGTCCGATATTTTACAGCGACTGGCAGAATACGCCCAGCGCCTTGAAAAGAATGAAACCGCCTTGCGGGATGAATTCGGCAAGAACCGGCAGGAAACAAACAGGGCGGCAAAAGACTCGCGCGAAGAATTGTCGTCATCCCTAAAATCCGTTTCCGGACAACTTGCCTCGATAATTACCAATTTTACAGGTTTGGTCGATAATAAAATCAAGGCAATCCTTGATTCGCTTGAGACATCCTCAAAAACAAA
The DNA here is from genome assembly GCA_031255395.1 of Spirochaetaceae bacterium. Lineage (GTDB taxonomy): Bacteria > Spirochaetota > Spirochaetia > Treponematales > Breznakiellaceae > JAIRMY01. The sequence goes on from JAIRSQ010000001.1 coordinate 13,945, forward strand.
CCGCGAGGAATTGAATAAATCCATATCTGTTTTTGAGGAAAAAGTAACGCGCAGCATAACAGGCTTTTCGGAAGTGTTGAACAAGGAATTAAAGTCTGTTCAGGACAGGGTAAATTCTTCAACAAGAGAGAGCAGGGAAGAACTCGCCGCATCGCTCAAATCGTTTGAAGAAAAGTCATCGGCAAGAATCGAGGCGCTGACTAAGGACACGAAAGACGGTCTTGAAAAAAATCGGGACGCCGTTGAAAAGAAACTTGCCGACATTCAGCAAAGCAACGAAAAGAAGCTGGACGAGATGCGTCAAACTGTCGATGAAAAGTTACAGAAAACGCTCGAAACGCGCCTTACAACCTCGTTTAAGACGGTAAGCGAACATCTTGAACAGGTTCAAAAAGGACTTGGCGAAATGAAAAATCTTGCTTCGAATGTCGGCGACTTAAAGAAGGTTATGTCCGGTTCAAGCTCGAAGATTAAAGGCGTTTTGGGCGAATACCAGCTTGCCGCAATCCTTGAACAGACGCTTGCGTCCGGCCAGTACGCGAAGAATGTAAAAACAAAAGCCGGAAGCGATAGAAATGTTGAGTTTGCAATAAAGATTCCAAACAAAGACGATACCAATAAAACTGTCTGGTTGCCAATCGATTCTAAACTGCCGACCAGCGGTTATGAGACGCTTGTCGACGCGTATAACAGCGGCGATAAAAAGGCAATCGAAGACGCGCAAAAAGCGTTTGCCAGAACGGTAAAAACTTTTGCCAAAGATATTAGGGACAAATACATCGATCCGCCGAATACCACTGATTTTGCAATCATGTTTTTGCCGTTTGAAAGCGAATATGCGGAAGCAGTGCGCGACGCCGATCTTTTCGAAAGCATTCAGCGCGATTACAAGATAAACATCACAGGGCCGTCGACAATATCCGCGTTTTTGAACGCGCTTCAAGTGGGTTTTAGGAGTCTGGCCGTAGAAAAACAAACGGGCAAGATATGGAATATATTGGGCGAGGTTAAAAAGGAATTCGGGAATTTTGAAGTTGTTTTGACAAAGGTAAAAGACCAAATCGACAAGGCAGGAGCTACCCTTGAAAAAGACGTGGGCGTAAGAACGAGGGCCATCAATAGAACGTTAAAAAAAGTTGAGACATTGCCGTCCGATGACAACGCCGGACAAAAATTGCTCATTGATGATTATACTGACGCGGAGGAACCAAGTTGAGCGTCACCGTCACGAATGAAAAACGGCGTCGCGTCTTAAAGGGTTTTTTATGCGGTTTAAGGGTTACGCCCTGTCAACAATATTTTTTTGTGCCGTTTGTTTTTACTCTTTTGGCAGTGATGTTGCCGTTGAGGAGGCTGAA
>JAIRSQ010000082.1 GCA_031255395.1 Spirochaetaceae bacterium
ATAAAGTCAAAGACCGCCGACATATCGGCTTTGAACTCCTGTGAGTATGTTCGCTTTATATTTTGTATTTCACGCTTGTTTTTGTGTCTGCCGGATGGGGTAAGGTACAGAGGCCTCCCATTGCCGCTTACGGGCTGAATTGTGGAGACGGGTTTTCGTGTCGTTTTTGCCGCTGTCGGACGGGTTTAACGGGGATCAGGCTGGGGGCGAGGCGGCTTTACGGGGAATTTCGGCGGGTTTTCCTGAAAGGGGTCTGACCCTAGCCCTCGTTTCCCTAGAAAAAGGTCTGACCCCTTCCCCAGCCGGTAAAAGCCACGCCGTCGCGTCCGTCACAACCTCCGCCCAGAATTCCGTCCCCTCAGGCGGCTCGCCTTCCACAATTCTAGACTGGTACCGGTCGCCCCAGATATGCCCTGTCCAGCCGTTTAACAAGTTGTATCTTACGGCAAACGTCTGCTTGAGCCACTGCATTATCCGCGGTAACTGGAACCCGTCCGCAGGCTTGACGCAAAATACAAGCAGGTCGTCTTTCAGACACAGTCCGCGAATCTCGAAATCGAAGCGCGCCGCCGTATCGTCCAAGACACGGGCAAAAAGCTTCTGCGCATTACGCGACTGGAATAACGGTTTCCGGTTGTTGACTTCTGTTTGGATTTCATACCACGCGCCCTGTCTCAGTTTTCTTAAAGGTCCCATGCATACTTATGGCAGTGACGTGCGATTTTGCTTTAACTTTTCCCTTTCGCAATGCCACAAAGCGGCGTTCTTGTCATTGCGAGGCAAAGAGCGTCGCTCCGAGGCAATCCATTGCCAAGCCGTCACGTTGGACATTACCTCATCTGGAAGATAGAAAAACAGGCAATGCGGACAACGGAAGGAGAGGCAAAGGCTGGAAAGAAAAACTTGGAACTACATGAGCGCAGACGGGAATTCAAAGCTGAGGCGGTGGCTCTGTCACATAAGAGCGAGAAGCCGGAGCGCTATGTCGCGACGGATTTGGGCATTACCTAGAACCTGCCGTGCAGGAGAATACGGATTTCCCGGTAGACCACAGGCACGGGTGGTAGCGAGCGGACGCCCCATGACGGCGAACCGGTTCATAAGGGCGAACCGGGACTGGCACTCGGTCAGGGATATGGCCAGGATTTTCGGGGTCAGTTGCGACGCCTGTTACCGGCGGAAGAAGTAAGAGACTCGGCGTTCATATGTCTTGAGACGCATTATAACCGGATTCCTCTGACTTTAGTCCGATGTTTTCTGCACTTGGATATGTCGCCACTGATGCGTTTGACTGCGAACAATCCGCTTAACAGTGTCTACCCAACGGGATAAAGTCCTCCCCTCTTCTAATCGACATCATTCCTCATTACCTTCTGCATTGCTTTGCTCGCCCTGGTAATTCGTAACCGTCAATCGGCAGTTCATTCCTCACCGCTCATTGCTCATTCCTCATTCCGTCCGCTCGTCTCCTGCGCCTTTGAACGCTTCCCCTGCAGAGTCAGACAGTCTATAATAGTATTCGGGAAATTTCCGTTACGCAGTAGTCTTTCACCGCAGCTATCAATTCTTTCGCGTCATAGGCTGCGCGGCGGTATTTTATTGCGGCGGCGGCGGGTAGAATGGTGGTAAACGCCAAACGCCCGGTATCGGACAGGGCGCGTTGGTAGCCTGTTATATTATTTTCATCCGGTAACGGGAGGCCTTTGATCTCAGCGCGGTACGCTTTTAAGAATTCTTCCGCGCCGCAAAAAGGTTTTCCGGCGGCGAAAAGTCGTGTCGGCGATGGACTGTCGAAAGCGGTTTTTACGTTTTGACGGGCAAAACAGTTAATAACAGCGCCCTCGCCTGCCACCGCGCTAACGCCTGCCGTCATAGACGAAATTTTTTTTTCAAACCTTTTGCGGTATAGCGCGAGAGGGCGCGTCTCGTAATACCATGACGAACCGTTTTCGACGCGCCTCAGTGACTTGGTTTCGTACAAAAACGCCGCCGCAAAGCTTTCGGACGGCCTGAAACGGTTCTGCTTCTTGTGAAAGTACGGATAAATATACGCCGGGCGCGTGTACAGTTTTCCGTTGGGGTACGAAAAATCGGCTCCGTACACCTCAATATTTCTTGCTCCCATCTGTTCAGCCAGCGACAGAGCGGCAAACGTAACGTTGGCGCCCGACGTGTCGATAGCGGGAAGCGGCCTGAAAAACCGCGAAACGTAACCGCTTAGCGGGTGTCCGCCCGAAAAGAAAAACGGCCTGTCCGACCGGGACGCAAGAAGCGACGGGCTCGATATATCCAAAAAGAGCGTAATATCGGGCGGCAGGCGGTTCATAAAATGATAGTAGCTTATGTGCTGGCAGTCGATGGATATAACCGCGTCCGGCGCGATTCCGGCCTCCAGCAGCGTTGTCAGAGCCGTGTCCGCCGCGATAAGAAAAAAATTTTTTCGCTTTTCGGATATGATGTCGAGTTGCAGATCAAGCGAAGGCCCAGCGGCACAGACCGCCGCGTTTTTAACGGGAGCGAATACGCCGCTCTGCCTTTCCGCCGCGAACACGTTCCGTATGATGTTTGAAAACCAGCGTTTGCCGAACAGAGCCTGCACGGAATAATCCGAAGCGATTTTGTCAATCGCCGATTTGACGGCGTCCGCGGCGGGAGCAAACCGCGATTCGTCATGTATCGTGCGCGCCCGAAGCGGAAATGTCCGTATACCGTTATGAAACGCCGGCTGAAACGTATCAAGAATATAGCTTTCAATTTCAGCGGGACGGGCGTCTACAAGAATAAAAAAGCGCTCGTCGTTAAAAATCTTTATATAATCATAGCGGCATAGCAATTCTGCCAGCCCGTCAATTCCGTACTCTATTACTAGCAGGCGGGCCGTATCGACGCGCCTTAGCGCGGCCTCTGCCGTGTAGCCCGCGCCGAGCCCCATTATCACAATGTACCGCTCGCCCTTCAACGTTGAAATCAGCCTTGCCGCCTCGCGTTCCGGCGACACAAGCGAATGCAACGCGTGCGCCGCCCCGCCCGGGTCAACCCACGCCGGAATTACGTTGCCGTCCTGCCGCCCCGTTACAAAACGGTAATGCCCCAATGTCGTTTCCGCCGCGCTAAGCCTTGCGCATAACGCGGGATTGCCGGACGACAGCGCGAGAAGATTCCGTTCAAAAAATATACGCTCATTCATTCCGCGCCTCGATCTTGCGGTACTTTTCGCTGACACGCATCAGTTCAGCCTGCAAAACGTCACCGGCAGGCGGAATGCCGTCTTCTGACAGCAGATCTGACAATTCCGCCGCCAGCCGTTCTTTTGTTTCCGCCGACCGCAGAGCGTCGTTCAGCATAGTGACAAAGCGCGTTACGGGACGGTTTGTCCGTTTTTTTTCAACGCTACTGAAAGCGGACAGGCATCGTTTTTGCCAACGGCTGGAATTGCGGCTGAAATCGAACGGGGTTTCCGAAATGGAAATCGTTTTTTGTTTATAATTTTTTTCGTCAAACCAGTCGGAATAAATTTTATTTACGCCGGACGCCGTGATTTTTTCGGAGCGTTCAAAGTGAAGGCTGTACAGTGGCCGCAGACGGTTTTCAGCGTCGGACAAAATTTTATCGAGGGCGTAAGGCTTTGCATGGACGCGTATATCCTTATGGGAAAATTGAATTCCGGCGGTATAGACAGTGCCGCCTGAGACATAAAATGCCAGATCGAGGGCGGACGCTCCAACGGTTCCGCGTTGCGGAAAAGATATTTGCGGAATATCGAAACATTTTTGCGTAAGATTCTGGAACAGGCTCCCGTCGCCCAACGGCAGCAGGCTGAAGGCGGCGCACTGCGACGGCACGGCGGCGTTAAGGCTGAAGGCAAGCGCTGGCAACGGCCGGGAAACGGGCGGATTTTTTTGAGAAATATATCTTGCGATTTCAAAAAGGTGAAGAAGCGCCCAGTTCCCTCCGTCGCAGGCGACAACGATGTCGGGGCAAAGTCCGGCCTGCAACAGAGCGCTCGTAGCCGATGAAACGGCGATAAGAACTGCGCCCGATTCTTTCAAGCGCCGGATGGCGCGGTACGCGTCTTCGAGGCCGGGGCCTGCCCCCGCGACCACGCAGTCCGCTTCGCTCCGCGCCGGCAACGCGAAGTTAAAATCATTATTGAATAAAAAACAATTCCTAAAAACGTTCTTTAGCCATCTGCGCCCGAAGGCAACGCGCGTGCGCTTGTTCGCGTCCGCTCTTTTCACAAAAACGGCGATATCTTTTACAAGGTTTAAGTATTCCGCGCCGTAAGCGTCGGCAGAGGGACGCCACTCGATGATTTTTATCCTGCTGGCTTCCGTGTCGGCGATTTCGTTTTCAAGGAACGCGCCGCGAGTTAACGGCGAGTCCGGCAGCCATTCGGCATCCGGCATAGACGCGCTTTTGCGCCTGAAGAATTCGCGGATATGCAGGCTGATAATTTTCGCTGCGGGGAACCTGTTTCGGAGCGGACCTATCAAATAGCAAAGGCCGCATTCCGCCAAAATTATATACTGAATGTCGCCGTTAAGTTTTAACGAATCCAGATAGCGTTCCGCTTCGATTAGCGGGTTGTAACGCGAATGAAGCGCTTTTTGCCCGACGAACACTGTGTCCAGTCCGCATCGTGAACGCGCGAGAGTTTCTTCCATGCGTTAACGGCAGGGCGGCGGAATGTTCCTATAACGGTTTAGTCCGCGCCGAACGTTTCTTGGTGCCCGTATCACGCGAGTCCCAATTCCGTGAACAGCCTTTTGTACACGTCAAACTGTTCGGAACGCGCAAATTCCTCGATCTTTTCGTCGGGCAGGGCTTCGAGCAGTTTGTCCATGTAGGAAAGCACGGTCATCAAGTCTTTTTTAAAGCCGGCGGAGACGATAACGCTGTCCTGCGCATCGTCTGCTGTTTTTTGAGCGGCTTGATCG